>CAIUGL010000085.1 GCA_903898715.1 uncultured Cytophagaceae bacterium | reverse complement strand
TTGAATACGTCAGATTTATTTGATCAGCGGAAAATATACGCTCAATCAAAAAGTTATCCCGTAATTCTTGATTTGTAAAAGTTGATACTTCTTTTCTACTCGCCTCAAATCTGTAATCCATGATGATGTTAGTTTTTTATTTCAAAGCTAAATTACGTTCTTTTCTACTGTATCTTTAGGGCTTATTCTGTTAAAATGTTTCTCGAGGATTTAAATCAAAATGTCTCTTTGCTAGGGTTTCGACGTGTCACAGATACGTCGGATCGATGGCGGCATGACGATTTAGCGATCGAAATTCAAGGAATTTGTATGGGCGAAGATCATTTGCAGGCCCAAACAGGTATTCAGATTTGGGAGGATGTATGGCAAATACGAAAAGTGCAAATCATACATTTTTTAACTGCTCTAACTAAACCATTAAAATCTGTTTTTGCTCGAGATACGCGCATGGTAACCATTTCTGCTGAAGTTGCACGTAATTTTTTGGATGCCAATCACCTGATGGGATTTTCTAAAGGAGCTCTTTATCTAGGTTGTGTGGTGCCACCACACCGACAATTCCGTGGGATTGGTAGTGAATTTTCTTGGGAGGGAAATCCATTAATTGGCGTGGCTGTTTTTGGGAAACCCATGGTTATGAAGGAGGCTGGTATGGAAGGTGAGTTGTCAGGTGAGTTAATCAAATTAGCCACCTTGCCATCCATTCGTTTAGTTGGTGGTATCACTAAATTTCTGGACGCTTATCGTGCGATTCAACCCGTACAAAATGTCATGACGTATATTGATTTGGATTGGAATTCGGGAAAGGGATTTTTGAATATCGGATTTAAGGTGATTGAACAGACGCCACCTTTGTTTTTAAAATTGGTTGATGGTAAACGGGTTGCTGTTGCGCAATTAAAGGATGCAGAAGTGTGGACAAAAGGGAATTTAAAATTGAGATATTATTATGCCAACTAGCCTTTTGGTTTTATTGGGGCCAACCGCGAGTGGTAAGACGGCATTGGCGGTTGACCTAGCTAAACGCTTAGATGGTGAAATAATCTCAGCTGATTCGCGGCAGATATATAAAGGCTTGGATATTGGTACGGGAAAAGATTTTTTGGAGTACGGCGACGTGCCGTATCACTTGATTGACCACCATACATTGGGAGATCATTATTCGGTAGCTCATTTTCAAAAAGAGGCCTATGATGCGATTCAAGATGTTTTAGGTAGGGGAAAACAACCCATTTTATGTGGAGGTACCGGTTTATATATCGAAGCTTTATTGGCCAATTATTCCTTCTCACATGTCCCTCATTTTTTAGATAAGCCCATTGCGCTTGATTTGACTTACCGTGTTTTTGGTTTGAATCCGGAAGTAGGCAATCGTCGGGCGCGAATTTCTGCGCGATTCCAAGCTCGTCTAGCAGCGGGTTTAATTGAGGAAGTGGAAGGATTATTAGCTCAAGGCGCTGCGGAAGCGGATTTTATTCGTTTAGGATTGGAGTATAAATGGATTGTCCAGTATTTGCGTGGGGAAATATCGCGCGAACGTTTTGAGGAGGGATTAGAGGTGGCTATTCATCAGTTTGCGAAGCGGCAGATGACGTATTTTCGTAAGATGGAAAAGGCGGGTATTTCAATTTCATGGATTCCAGATACGCTTGATTTTCAGGGTAAAAGCGATTTTGTCTTAAAAAATATCTAAAATTATCCGTTCACATATTGCAAAATGTACAAAAAGACTTTACTTTTGCATTCTCATTACGAGACAGAGAGTTGGCAGAGTGGTCGATTGCGGCAGTCTTGAAAACTGTTGACTGTTACAGGTCCGGGGGTTCGAATCCCTCACTCTCTACCAAAAGCGAAGCGCAAGTTTCGCTTTTTTTGTTTCTACCAATTTTGGCTAAATTTCGAGTATGAAATTATATTTGGTCCCTACGCCTATCGGCAATTTGGAAGATATTACCTTACGAGCGGTTCGTGTGCTAAGTGAAGTGGACGCGATTTTGGCGGAAGATACACGGACATCGGGGACTTTATTAAAGCATTTAAATATCTCCAAACCCCTTTATGCGCATCATGCGCACAACGAGCATGCCGGTGTCGCAGGTATTGTTAAACTCATTAAAGAGGGTAAATCATTAGCGTTGATTTCAGATGCAGGGACTCCCGGCATATCAGATCCAGGATTTTTATTGGTGAAAGCCTGCGTAGAACAAGGCATCGAAGTGGAAACATTACCGGGCCCCACGGCCGTTATTCCGGCCTTAGTAAATTCTGGATTTCCGATCGATCGTTTTGTTTTTGAAGGTTTTTTGCCGCATAAAAAAGGCCGACAAACCCGTTGGAAGGCCATCGCGGAAGAGGAGCGGACAACGGTTTTGTATGAATCTCCGCATCGTTTAGTGAAGGCATTGGAACAAATGGTTGAATTTGTGGGTGCTGAACGTCCAGTTATGGTGGCTCGTGAGTTGAGTAAAATGCATGAGCAAATGGTACGTGGTACAGCCGCTGAGGTTTTGGCTTACTTTACTACACATCCAGATAAAGTACGTGGTGAAATTGTGATCGTCATTGCAGGAAAATAAATGAAAAAGCTCCTATTTTTTTTACTGATTTCTATCGCTGCCAAAGCTCAGTTGAGTTCGAAAGCGGAAGTGGTTTTAGTTACTATAGCACCTGGAAAGGAATTACATTCAGCTTTTGGTCATTCGATTTTATGGATTAATGATCCCGTTAATGGAATTGATCGTGCGTATAGTTATGGAACTTTTGATTTCAAAACAGAGAATTTCTATTTGAAATTTTTGATGGGTACGTTGCCCTACACCATTTCGGTGCATTCCATGCAGGACGAGTTTAATTACAATATGCAGTATGAAAAGAGGGGGATGATTGCCCAAAAGCTTGAGCTTGATTCGCTTCAGAAAAATGCAATCCTTCAGGATTTGGAAACGAATTTATTGCCTGAAAATAGGGAGTATGCCTACAAATTCTTTTATGACAATTGTTCTACGCGCATACGTGATATGATTGAAAAAAATGCGCCAGGAAAGTACCAATGGTCGCAAAATCCTACACTCGAAGGTAAATCATATCGTGATTGGATGAATACCTATTTGGCTTCGAATTCTTGGGTGACTTTGGGTATGAATTTGGCATTAGGTATTCCTGCCAACGTAACAGCCACGGCGTCTCAGTCCTGTTATTTACCAGATAATTTATCTTCGGCTACGAATTTATCCAAAGGATTATCGGCTAATCCGGTGAGTTTGTTTGATTCGGAAGCTGCAACAGCTAAAGGTTTTGACTTTTCAGGGCCCTTTTTGGTGTTAGGTATAGTGTCCTTGATCATTGGCTTTTTGACCTACAGAAATGCATTTCCTTATGTTGCAGATGTTACCTTTTTTTCGCTAATTGGAATTTTAGCTTGGTTCGTTTTCTTTTTAGGTACAGCAACAAATCATGAGGTGATGGCTTGGAATCCGGCATCTTTGATGCTTTTCCCGCTCAATTTTCCATTGGTCATTTGGTTCGCTAGAAATCCGGTAAAGTGGGAGAAGTATTTAAAAATTGTAACCGGTTTGTGTTTCATTGGCATGATCTGGTGCGGTTTGCAGTTTTGGCCTATGTTGTTAGCCGGATTGCCTATTTTTATCCGTTTGTGTAGCTTATCCTTCATCAAAAAATAAATGCGTTACCTCTTAATCTTCATCTCTTTTTGTGGTTTTTCACAGGAGGTATTTAAGCCGCTAAATCCACAGAAAGAATTTCAGCCTTTGAAAATCGAAAGCAGTCTGAAAGCGGATGGGCTTTTGGATGAAACTGAGTGGCAAAATGCTCCATCTGTGCATCTCGATTTTCAAGTTGAACCGTTTCAAGGTCTTCAGGCTTCATTTAATTCAACGGTGAAAATGCTTTATAATCACCAATTTCTTTATGTTGCGGCCATCTTAAAAGATACTATAGGCAAGAATGCATTTCGCGCGCCCAACTTAAAACGTGATTATACCTTTACTGAGAATGACTTATTTGGTATTGCAATCGATGGGTTTAATGATAAAAGGAATGCGCTTGTTTTACAATCAAATGCCTATGGAGCGCAGCGAGATCTATTGGCTTTTGATGATCGAGCTTTCGATATTGATTGGGATGGATTGTACCGCGTCAGGACCCAACGAAGTGATTCATCTTGGGTGGCGGAATTTGCCATTCCTTGGCAGACGTTGCGTTATCCTAAAACAGATGGAAATAAGTCGCAAGATTGGGGGATTAATTTCTTTCGGGTAAGAAGAGCGAGTAATGAATTAAGTGTTTGGTCGCCGCATCCTCGGTCCATGAGTCCATTGCGCATGGATTATGCGGGAAAATTAACGGGGATTGTTCCTCCACCACCTACGTCAACGAATATCCGATTTAATCCTTATTTATTACAAGTGTCAAATAAGTCGGAAGGAACTGAAATAGGGAATGCGCGCAATGCCGACTTGAAATTAGGTGGAGAGATTAAGTGGGCGATAAGTCCTACATCTGTCATGGATATTACCTTTAATACAGATTTTGCGCAAGCGGATGTGGATTTACAGGTCAATAATATTTCTCGTTTCTCGGTCTTTTTTCCAGAGCGCCGACAGTTCTTCCTAGAAAACGCATCTCTTTTTTCTGCTGGTTTAGCACCTGTCGACCAGGTGATAGGGGGTTCGATGTATATTCAACCTTTCTTTAGTCGGACGATTGGTTTAGACCAAAATGTTAACCCCATTGCCATTACTGCCGGAACTCGATTCGTTTACCGATCTGAAAAAAGAAACCTAGGCGGTATATTTATGCGGCAAGGTGCGGGAGATGGTGATCCATTTTCGAATTTCTACGTGGGACGTTATTCCGAGAATTTTGGCAAACAAAATCGAATAGGAGCTATCGTTACGACTAAATCATCGCCGTCGGCCGTGCAATCCACAGGGGCTATTGATGCCTTTGTTCGATTTAATGATAAGTTTTCATTTAGTGGTATGGGTACGCTGACGCAGGATAGTCGAACAGGTGATCAAGGCGTAGCCGAGTATAGTCAGTTTTTATATACCGGTAATTTTGTTCGGGCTTATTGGACTCAGACCTTAGTGTCAGAAAAGTATAATCCAAGCATGGGCTTTGTTTCTCGACGTGGTGTTTTTTCCAATTCGCAAGGATTTGACTTTAATGTTCGCGGGAAATGGTTGCCTTCATTTGTGCGTAGTTGGGGCCCAGGAATTTACACGGAGGTCTATCACAGCTTAAAAACGGGCAATATTATTGAGCAGCGTGCGCTTTCGGGGCCACTTTGGTTTGATCTTCAAAATGGTGGAATCATTGGTGGTTATGTGGAAGCGACTGCACAAAATTTGGAAGAAACTTTTAGCCCTGTCGGGATTGATATCAACCCTGGAAGTTATTCGTATTTCCGTAAGGGCTTTTTATTATCCAGTGATCCAAGTGCTAAATATTCAGGTTCCGCTGAATATGGTTGGGGCGGTTTCTTTAATGGTACGTTACAGACACTAGATTCTAAGTTTCGCTTAGCTCCCATCCCGCATGTTAACCTGGGTTTATCATGGAATTGGAGCAAATTTGAGAATATGGGAGCTGCTCGAGAGACGAAAGAAGTCAATTTATTGATTTTGGAAACTCGCATGGCCATCAACCCACGGGTCCAGCTGATTGGATTTTACCAAAAGAATACGACGGATAATTTAAAATCAATGAACGTACGTTTGTCGTGGGAATACCAGCCGCTCTCATTTGTGTATTTAGTATTTAATTCGTTGAATTACCAAGGAACTGATGGGACCCAACAAAAGCAACAAAGTTTTTTAGCTAAATTGTCCTATCTAAAGCAGTTTTAATATGCATGTGGAATTAAGAAGTGATACGTTTACTTTGCCAACTCAAGCTATGCGCGAGGCTATGTTTGCCGCGCCGCTGGGGGATGATGTTTTTGGTGAGGATCCTTCCGTTAATGCTTTGGAGCAAAAGGTGGCCAATATGTTTGGTATGGAGGCCGCACTTTTTTGTGTTTCTGGTACGCAGACCAATCAAATCGCCATGTCAGTTCATTTAAGTAGGGGACAAGAGGTGATTTGTGATGAGTTGTCACACATTTATTTATACGAGGGTGGGGGCATTATGGCGAATGCAGGCGCTTCCGTTAAGTTGTTGAAAGGTGATTTAGGTCGCTTAACACGTGCTCAAATCGAAGCAGCAATCTCTCCAGATGATATTCATGCGTGTGAAAGTAAATTAGTAAGTCTTGAAAATACGGTCAATAAAGGTGGTGGGAGTGTGTATAGCTCAGAAAGCTTACAGGAGATTTCAGATTTTTGTCGGCAAGTGCAAATTCCTCTGCATCTCGATGGAGCGCGTATTTTCAATGCGATGGCTGTAACAGGTCAAACGCCCAAGCAATTTGGTGCCTGGTTTGATTCGATTTCTCTTTGTTTATCGAAAGGCTTAGGCGCTCCGGTAGGTTCCATTTTGTTGGGTTCGCATGCATTTATCAAACAAGCGAGGCGAGTTCGTAAACGTTTAGGTGGGGGATGGCGCCAAGCGGGATTTTTAGCTGCGGCCGGAATTTATGCGCTGGATCATCACGTGACGCGTTTGAAAGAAGATCATGCCCGAGCGAAGGAAATAGCCCTTATTTGTGCCGGACTACCTTGGGTAGACTCCATTCTTCCCGTCACAACGAATATCGTCATTGTTCAATTGAAGGAGGGTATTCGCTCGGTAGATCAAGTGGCTGAATTAAAATCTAAGGGTATTTTTTGTGCGCCTTTTGGGCCGCAGTACATTCGCTTTGTCACACATTTGAATTTCGATGATGCAGCTTTATCTGCATTTAAGGCTCAAATTATTCAGTAGTTTTTGACTATTTCTTGCTTTCAAAAGAAACCTAATGTGATGCAACGAAAAGCGTTCAAAATGTTTCTTTTGCCCGGTTTTGAGGCTGAATATGCCCGTAGGCATGACTTGATTTGGCCTGAACTCGTAGACCTATTGCATGCAGTAGGTATTCAGAATTATTCCATTTTCTTGGATTTGGAAACCCTTACTTTATTTGCCTATTTGGAAGCACCAGATTTAGGTGCACTTGAGCAGCTTCCTGCACAGGAAGTTATGCAGCGCTGGTGGAAGTTTATGGGTGATATTATGCAAGCTAATCCGGATAATTCACCTGTTGCCATCGATATTCCTTCTGTATTTTACCTTCCTTAACCGATGAAAAAGATTATTCTCCTAAGTTTATTAGCTACTTTTTCACTTGTAGCTGCGCCAAATAAAAAGCAAGTATTGGCGAAAATGCATTTGGCTAATCGTTATTTCCAACAAAAATGGCCGGATGTGGGTCAAGTAATTGTTAGCCCTGATCGGACAAGACCATCTAACATTTGGACTCGATCGGTCTATTATGAAGGTTTGATTGAATTGTACAAACTAGACCCGAAAGCGTCTGATTTAAAATACATGATTGATTGGGGAGAATTTCATCAGTGGGGATTACGAAATGGGGTAAAAACGCGCAATGCTGATGATCAAGCATGTGGGCAGGTGTATATGGATTTGTTCCTCATGTCAGGCGATTCTGCTCGAATAAAGCCCATTAAAGCCAATATCGACAATATGGTCATGACGGAAAAAGCGGATGATTGGTCCTGGATTGATTGTTTGCAAATGAGTATGCCTGTTTATACACGTTTAGGCGTGATTTATAATGATCCGCGTTATTTTCAGAAGATGTATGATTTGTATGCGTTTACCAAATACAAACATGGCGGAAAGGGTCTTTATAATCCGGTAGATAGACTGTGGTGGCGGGATAAAGATTTTGTTCCTCCCTACAAGGAGCCGAATGGTGCTAACTGCTATTGGTCACGTGGAAGTGCTTGGGTGTATGCCGCTTTAGTGCGAACGCTCGATTTATTACCGGAAAATGATCCACATCGTGCGGAGTATCTTGCCGATTTTATAGCACTTTCTGAGACCTTGCCCCCGTTGCAGCGGGCGGATGGGTTTTGGAATGTTTCTTTAATGGATCCAACTAATTATGGAGGGCCGGAATTGACAGGTACGTCTTTGTTTGTCTATGGGATGTCCTGGGGCGTTCGGAAAGGTGTATTGCCTGCCAAAAAATATAGACCAATCATTGATCAAGCTTGGAAAGGCATGTCATCATGTGTACATCCAAATGGATTTTTGGGTTTTGTCCAAGGTACTGGGAAAGAGCCTAAAGATTCGCAGCCAGTGACATTTGATCATGTGCCTAACTTCGAAGATTTTGGTCTTGGTTGTTTCTTGCTAGCCGGTTCTGAATTGTTAAAAGCAAAGTGATTTTTTGAAGTTTAATCCATTGGTTTTCAGTCTTTTTGATTTTTTATATCTTTGTCGTCTCTAACCTATTTCAGATGAAGATAAATCGGT
This sequence comes from uncultured Cytophagaceae bacterium, assembly GCA_903898715.1. Lineage (GTDB taxonomy): Bacteria > Bacteroidota > Bacteroidia > Cytophagales > Spirosomataceae > Aquirufa > Aquirufa avitistagni. Next base: position 50,639 of record CAIUGL010000085.1, on the reverse strand, counting down.
CAATTATCGGAGCGCTTGTTGGTGGTCTTATATTATTTATTTGGCAATCATTGTCACAGGTGGCGTTTAATTTACATGAGTCAGACCAACAATACACAGCGGCTCAAGATTCAGTTTTAAGCGAATTAGCCAAACATTTGGAAAAACCAGGTGGGTATATGTTGCCGCGCATGGCGCCAGGCCAACCCATGGAAGCGATGGAATCGTTTACAAAAAGTGCCACAGGGAAGCCGTGGGCACAAATTCGCTATTATGGTGCGTATGATATGACCTGGGGGATGAGTCTGGCCCGTAGTTTAACGGTGGATATATTAATCGTTTTCCTGCTTTGTTGGATTATTAATCAACTCAGATTGCCCACAGCTAGAACAATTTTCGTTGTTTCTATACTAGTGGGATTGATAGGATTCTCAAATGAGGTATATTTGGAACACGTTTGGTATCCAATGTTTGATATTCGAATTCGCTTATTGGATGCCTTAGTTTCCTGGAGTCTTTGTGGTGTTTGGTTGGGGTATTGGCTAAAACGCCGAATTTAATTCATATGAAGTATAGCTATTGGTTGGTTTTTGGTATTGTTTCAGCAATTCTATATGCTTATTTACCATTCCACCAAGATGAGTTTTTACATTTCCATTCATTAGCGTATCAATTACCAAATTTCCAACTTAATGCGTTTAAGGAGGGATTCGGTGCCTACGAAAAGTTCTTTCCTTTAGGCCTTTCGGTCTATTTTCCGTTTTTATATACGGGTAATTTGCAAGGGATTCTACTTTGGCCCTTTTATGTTTCATTGCCTATCATTGAAGCTAAAATGGCTTATTCCTTGCTTTCCTTAGCCTTATTGTATGTCTTGATCCTACGGACATTTTCGCTTTCAAGCGCTGGAAAATGGTTTTTGTTTTTGTTGTTGCCAATTTACCTCGCTGTATTGCGGGATGCTGGTCCTGTCAATGTAGCATTAGTGGTTTTTGTACTTAGTTATCATTTGACTCACAAACTAGCGCACCCAAAGTTCGGTTGGATCGCAGCCTTTTGTCTTTCCTTCTTGTGGTCCTTAGCTTTTTATGACAAATTGTTTTTTGTCTATTTAATGCCAAGTGTATTGGTTTTCTCATTGAATCGTCTGTCGTTTGAGGCAATATTGAAACGCGACTTTCTGATTAAAATGGGCCTTGCATTAGCTGGGTTTAGTATGTTCGTTTTGGTTTATTTGTTGGCCGACATTCGTGTTCGCCAATTTCATTCAGTGGAATTGGAGAATTTCCAACTCCCATTTATTAAGGTGTTAGCATCGTCAGGTGATTATACTTTTTGGGAGGAGCGGAGAATTGTATTAAATACGATTGTAAATCAATTTGACTTTAGCTTTTATGTGTTGCGCCATTTGAATTATTATGATTTCATTCAGGCCAACATATGGAATGGTTTGAGTTGGTTTGGAATTGTATTTGTTGGCTTAATTGTAATGGAATTCAAACATGCAGATGCAAAAGCAAGGTGGTATCTGGCTGCATTTGTTGTCATGGCTTTGACGTTTTTAGTATTGGGTAAAATTCGATTTGGACATCATACGGTATTTTTATTCATTCCTTTATTGGGCTTTTGGTTTGATGGTAGGCGTCCGGTTTACCTGAAAAGTTTGATGGTATGGCTATCATTGAATATGCTTGTTTTTGGAATTAATCTGGTTCATTCGCAAGCACATGAATCGCTTCGAACTGATTACCGTGAATTAGTTAAAAAGACGAAGGTAGATAAACCGGCGATTGTCAATTTTGACAGTTGGAATTACTACTACCTACGCAACTTAGATGCGGATCATTCGCTTGTTACTTGGGTCGATTTGCAAGATTCGGTTCAAACAAATCGTTTATTTGCGTTATCTAAACGGTTAAATTTGCCTATTATCAATGTTTCTGGTTCCGCGACGGTATGGAAGCAGAATTGGTCATTAATTCAACACAGCGTAGATTCGGTTACTGTTGACCGTACCTTTCCATCTAATCCAATCATTTCTTTTCGTATTAAATAGCTATTCCTATGTCGCATAAATTCGTGCTATTTTTAGCACTCTGTTTAAGTCCTTTCTTGATCTCAGCGCAAAATTCGGCTGATTATCCGCAAGATTATTTGAGTCCTGCATTTCATGCGGGAAGGAGGGATGCCTTTAAGGCGGCTATGTCAGATAAGGGTGTGGCTATATTTTTCGCTTCTCAGGTGCGTGTTCGTAATGATGATGTGGATTATCAATATGCCCAGAATAAGAATTTCTATTATTTTACTGGATTACACGAGCCAAATGCCGTTTTAGTGATGTTTAAGCGTCCGGTTACCCTCTTAAATCAAACGGGTACTGAGTTTATTTTTGTTCAAAAGCGTGATCCATATAAAGAATTATGGACGGGTAAAATTTTAGGTGAGGCTGGTGTGAAGCTTAAATATCAGATTCAACATGTTTTTGCGAATGATGAGTTTACACCCAATACACTTGATTTGTCCACGGTTGATTCCGTTTATTCCCTATACCGGGATGAGGCTATTTTTACGAAGTATAAGCGAAGATTAGATCCCTTAGCTCGCATGGCGAATGTGGTGGATAGTAGTGTAGTTTCCTTGAAAAAGCCGTTGGCATCGCGATCTACGATTCAAATCTTAAGCTCCTTGCGTGGAATTAAGCAGCCTGAGGAGATTGTCTTGATGCGTAAGGCAAGCCAAATAAGCTCGTTGGGCCATCGTGAAGTCATGAAGGCAATACATCCTGGTATGAAGGAATATCAAGCCCAAGCCATTATGGAGTATCATTTTAAGGCGAGTGGCTCTGAATATCCTGGTTATCCAAGTATTGTGGGTGCATCTGAAAATGCCTGTGTTTTACATTATACGACTAATTTGAAACAGGTGAATGCGGGTGATCTTTTGTTGAGTGATTGTGCGGCTGAATATCATGGCTATACGGCTGATGTGACCCGAACCATTCCTGCCAATGGACGATTTAGTCCTGAACAAAAGCTTCTTTATGATTTAGTCTTGAAAGCACAAGATGCAGGGATAGCCATGTGTAAAACAGGCATTCCGCATGACCGAGTAGATGCTGCAGCACGCGAGGTGATCTATTCGGGTTTAGTTGGCCTAGGTATTGTCTCATCAAAACAAGAGGCCCGACAATACTTTCCGCACGGCACTTCACACCATGTGGGGTTGGACGTGCATGATTTGGGGCCGCGGACCTTAGCCCCTGGAGTTATTGTCACGGTTGAACCAGGGATTTACATTCCTGCTGGAAGTAATTGTGATAAAAAATGGTGGAATATTGGTGTGCGAATTGAGGATGATATTTTGATTACAGCAACCGGGAATGAGAATTTGTCGGCGGGTTCACCGCGGTCAACGGCCGAAATCGAAAAATTAATCAAGGAGCGGAGTCGCTTTGAGTAGTATTAAATATTTTTATGTATTTGTGTTATTAGTTTAGTTTCTTAATTTTATTTCATCATAAAAAATTGACAAATGAAAAATAAATTATCGATTAATTTCCGAGCTATGATGTTTGGATTGTTTAGTTTAATTGTTTTGACGACTACTTCGTCATTTATCACGTTGCCAGATAATCCAGATGCCATTGTAGGGGTATGGAAAACAGGTGAGGGTAATGCGATGGTTCGTATTTACAAGAATGGTGAGAAGTACCAAGGAAAGGTAGTTTGGTTGAAGGAGCCGATAGATCCTGAAACAGGAAAACCCAAATTAGACAAAAATCAGTCGGATGAAACCGCCAAAAAAAGACCTGTTTTAGGCTTGATTAATATTTGGGGATTTGTGCCCAAAGAAAATAATGTGTGGGATGAGGGAAATATTTATGATCCCAAGAACGGGAATACCTATTCATCTACAATGAAACTGATTAACGCAAATACGTTAGAGGTTCGTGGATATATTGGCGTTTCGTTAATTGGTAGAACAGATACTTGGACGCGTCAAGTTAAGTAAACTGATTTTCTTTACGACATAAAAAAAGGCTTCAAATTTTTGAAGCCTTTTTTTATGTTAGGGAGAAACGAAGTTTAAACTAAAGTTTATGTACATCGGGTTGCCCATCGGGCTCGTGAAAAACCTATCAGCATCTTCTTTGCCATCATACTTATTCATGACATCAAATCGATAGTTATAGCGTAATCCTGCTTGCACATTAAACCAAAGGAAGCCTGTGATTTTTTTATCCCACATAATGCGTGGTTTAAATTCTCCTCGTTGAATGAATCCTTCACCATTTTTACTTTGAGGTAACTTGGTGTAAAATTGATTTCCTTCTAATTCAAAGCCAAGCTGTAACATACTAGAAGTAGAGAAATTATAGCGTAAAAATCCTTTTGCAGGCAACAAAAGCTCCATTCCCCAGCGATCATTGAAGGTCTTATTCCAAAGTACTACGGGAACATAAATCAATCTTCCGGCACGGTAAGTACGGGCGATACCGGTACCAATCATGTTTGATTCGGAGGTTTTCCAACCGTAAATTCCGGTTGCGCTTAAGGTTAAGGCTTTTGAATCAATATCGCCAAGCTTTGGGAATACACCATTGATATCGGCACTCGCTTGAAGAATTAGGAAATTCCGCTCATTAAGTGGTTTGAAAATAGTCGTGTTTATACCTGTGCTCACTAACGCATTAGATTGAAGGCTGGATACAAATGGGTTATTTGTTTTGTTGTTCTCAAATTCAAATTGGGAGGACCAATAATTAGCGCCCAACTGCCATATAAATTTGTTTGTGGCAATGATAGGAACATTCACCTGCGCGCGAAGCATATTGACACGGTTTACATGAAACTCTTGTGGGATCGTATTTGATTCGCTGAAACGTATGCCTGGCATGTGAAATCCGGCATTATAATCATACCCAATGCTAATGATTCGCTGGGGTGTTTGATTTAAAACTTTTTGCGTACAAAATCTAGTAACTCCCTCTGGGTCAGCATATTGACTGTAATCTTCGAAAACTTCAGTGGTGTCAGTCTGTGCGTAAACTCCTGTAGAAACAGCGAGTAATAATAAGGTAATTATTTTCTTCATAGCGATAGGGTTGCTTTTTATGGCTGTAAATATATTGGTAAATCACTCAAAATTATGCTGTTACCCTATACTATTTTCTTAGGGCTTGCTATTTTCAGTTGACTATTCTATATACCAAAGGCCCAGCGAAACACTGGGCCTTTAGAAAAATACATACTAGTGGAACTGGAGGGATTCGAACCCTCGTCCAAACCTAGAAACCGGAAGCTTTCTACACGTTTAGATTTGATCGATTTTCGATGGCCAACAGGTTCAGATCAGACCTTATTGACCACTTATTCACTGGATACTAATGATCGCTTAGTGAAATCGCAATCATCGACTCTGCATGGTCGACGCTCCAGGATCCCTAGCGGCAGAGTTTGGCCGGGGTGGAACGATGGCAATTGGTTAGTCTATCAGACTAAGCAGCCATGGCATACGAAGTATTGCCAGCTATAATTCGAAGGTTTTATTTACAGGAAATGCCTTCAACTCCTGACGTGCTTACAACCGATCTGCTTAAGCTGTCAAAACCGGTCAGTCCCAATAAGACTGCAAAGATACGTAATTAATTCAGCGGTAGCGCGGTCGTTGATTTAATTTCGTCCATCACAAATAAACTTGAAATGTGGGCAACAGAAGGTAAAACAGCCAAACGCTCCTGGTAGAATCGATTGTAACTTTCTACATCTTCTGTCACCACCTTCAGGTAATAGTCGAAATTACCTGAAACCAAATGACACGAAATTACCTCAGGAAATGCCTTAATAGAAGCTTCGAACGAAGAAAAATTATCTCGATTTTGTTTTTCTAATGTCACCTGACAATGCACCAATAAGCCAAGATTTAATTTTTTGCGATTCAAAATGCCAACATAGCCTTGAATGTAGCCTTCCGATTCTAAGCGTTTTAACCGGTCATGCGTAGGACTAAGGGATAGATTCACCTGTTCAGCAATTTCCTTGATTGTTTTTTGGCTATTCACCTGGATAATTTTTAAAATCTGCAGATCTAGGCTATCTAAATTTGATTTAATCGCCATAAAGTTTTCGGTTTACAAGTAATTAATGACCTATTTTCGGAAATATTTTCTTCAAAATTATAATTATTTCTATTATTTTCCTTATTTAATGGCCATATGCCATAAATTTTATGGCTGTGTATATATTTGCAATGTATTATACTTCATCAAAGGTAACGGCCAGCGAATTTTTCGTTGGCTGTTCTTTTTTAAACCTAACCAAATCATGATTATAGCTGTTCCCAAAGAAATTAAAAAACAAGAATCGCGCGTTGGTCTTACACCTGCCGGTGTTCAAAGTTTGATTGCCGCAGGCCACCAAGTGTACCTAGAGACCCAAGCAGGTTTGGGTTCAGGATTCAGTGATTCAGCTTATGAGCTTGTTGGTGCACACATTTTAGGTACCCCCCAAGATGTGTATGCCATCGCGGATATGATTGTTAAAGTAAAGGAGCCCTTGGCTTCCGAATATCCCCTCATCAAGCCAAAGCAAATTCTATTTACCTACTTTCATTTTGCCGCCTCGAAAGAACTGACACATGCCATGATTGAAAGTAAGGCAACGTGCATCGCTTACGAAACCGTCGAATTAGCCGACAGATCTTTGCCTTTACTAACTCCGATGTCGGAGGTAGCTGGTCGGATGGCTATCCAAGTAGGAGCCTATTTTTTAGGTAAGCCACAAGGTGGAAAAGGAAAAATGCTCGGCGGTGTGCCTGGAGTAAAGCCTGCCAATGTGTTAATTCTGGGAGGTGGGGTCGTAGGAACACAAGCCGCACGTATGGCTGCTGGTTTAGGTGCTAACGTCACCATCATGGATACTAATCTAGCTCGTTTACGCTATTTGAGTGATGTCATGCCTGCCAATGTACATACCCAATATTCTACGTCGCATGCCATTCAAGAACATTTGCCTAACGTAGATCTACTTGTGGGTGCCGTGCTCCTGCATGGAATTAAGGCGCCACACCTCATTAAAAAGGAAGATTTAAAGCGCATGCAACCAGGTACGGTGCTAGTAGATGTAGCTGTGGATCAAGGTGGTTGTATTGAAACATGTCATCCAACTACCCACGAAGATCCTGTCTATGAAATAGACGGAATTCAGCACTATTGTGTTGCGAATATGCCTGGTGCAGTGCCGCAAACGTCTACGATGGCGCTGACTCAAGCTACGTTGCCATACGTGCTTTTATTAGCGAATCAAGGTTACCAAGATGCTTGCTCGGCCAACGAGGCTCTAAATAAAGGTTTGACGATCTACGATGGGAAGTTATACCATCCTGGTTTAGCGGCGGCTTTCTCGTTGTAATTATAGGAAAAAATTGGCGTGGAAGTTGACAAGAAACACCTCATGCGTCGCACGGGTGATGGCAGTGTAAAGCCAACGAATATATTCGGCATCCACTTGTTCCTCTTTTAAATAGCCTTGATCGATAAAAACAGCTTTCCATTGGCCACCCTGTGATTTATGGGTGGTCAATGCATAAGCAAATTTAACTTGTAACGCATTCAAGTACGGGTCCTTTCGTATTGCCTCCGTGCGCTCCTTTTTCTTTTGTATGTGCGCATAATCCTCACAAACAGAATCATACAGTTTTTTATTAGCCTCCTTACTTAAGGCTGACTCGGATGAATGCAAGGTATCAAGCATGATTTTGGCCTCCACTTCGGGGTGCTCTTCGTAATCACAAAGCCGCAAGCTTACCGTTAAGAACCGCATCCCATGCATTTCTTCTTCGCGCTTGATTTTCATGATTTCCACAAAGTCGCCATTGGCCAAAAAACCAGCTGGTGAGTCTTCGTCCAACCAATGGTAATTATTACGCACGATCATCAATAAATCTCCTGATGAAATCTCATCTTCTTGATATAAAATGGTCCGCCGAACGAACTCATTGAATTGAACCGCACTCTTATTGGATCGCGTTAAAACGATTGTTTCCTCTTTCCCAAATTTCCGATACGCATACTGCATGCCATCTTCCATTTTTTCCCCCGTCATGCGGAAAATATCTTTAAATGAAGCCGTATTGAATTTGATTTCAGTTGAATTTTGAGCCAACAAGCCACGTAAATTAGTCGCATTGTATAAAATCCCGGAATGAATATCTTGACGCATGACATCCGTTAGTTCATGCTCCTTAACTTCCATGTGAAATTCTTTCGTTATGTAATCCGCGGAAAGGGCAGGCGAAAGAATTTTACCAATAGGAGGTAATTGAGCCGTATCACCTACAAAGATTAGCTTATTGCCAGTATGTCCATTTTCAGGATTAGTAAAGACATATTCGATTAAATCGGTCAATAAACTATTTTGGCCAAAATCAGAATCATCCGTAATCATGGATGCCTCATCAACAATGAACACGGTATTCGTGGCGTAGTTAGGCATGCGTTGAAAGGATAAAGTTCCCGAATGCGGGTTGCTTACCTGTCTGTAAATTTTTTTATGGATGGTGAATGCCTTCTTTTTGGAGTAATTAGCCATCACTTTGGCAGCACGGCCCGTAGGCGCTAAAAGCTGCGTTTTATAACTGAAGGTACCTAAAATCTTAATTAAGGTAGAAATGACGGTGGTTTTACCTGTTCCAGCGTATCCTTTGATGATAAATGTTAATGCCGACCACTCATCTTCATTGACAATAAATTTATCCAATTGCGAAAATAATGCCGACTGCGATGGCGTAGGTTCGAAGGGGAATTTTTGATTTAGTAAGAAAGCTGGGCTTTTGGCAATACTCATAAGGTAAATTTACACAATAGCCCCGGGTAGCGCAATGGAGTTTTCAATTGAAAGCGGACGAAAAACATTAATCAAGCAAATTCGCTCGTATTGATCTAATTCAGAAACTAAAATATCAGTTTCTTCTACTTGGTCCTCAACTAATAAGCGGGCACGTGTCGTTCCCCAATGCATCGGAGCTTCAGGTGTATACCAAACACCATCTTTCAAGAAAGCTAAATTGGCGATCGTACAATCCTGAATAATTCCATCTTTATGAAAGATTACTTCATCGGCTGAGGGGTGTGCCTCCAATATATGCTGAAAAAATCCTCTTTCTGCCCATTTGAAGCCATAATCGATCTCACCGCTGTCCACCAAAGTGAATTTTTGGATCACTTTAGCTTCATATGGGAATAGTTCCACAGTTTGTGGATCCTCCGTATATGTAATCCGTAAGCGATGTATGCCATCTTTCGGTAAGTCAATTTTTGATATTTCATCCCGTACATCAAAGGGTTCCCAATCCGGAAAGAAGGCATCAAATGTTTCGTTAACACGCATTTGATGGAAGTCAAGATGTTGGGCCTGACCATTTTGCACACAAATAGTTTCTAAAAATGAAAACATATTAAAAGGGGAGATATACTTTTTGAATGAGTTCGTTGTATTCTTTTTCAAGTTCTGAAAAAACGGTAATTCCACCGCCACTTTTGAAAATCAGTTGGCCCGATTTATGTTCAATAAATCGAATCATAACGCCAGAATCTACATTTTGGCCATCAAATTCACCCATGATTCCCGTGTAATACCCACGATCATATTGCTCAGCCTCAGCGATGATTTGCATAGTAGAGGCTTTTGGAGCTCCTGTGATGGAGCCTGCAGGTAATAATTCACGCAAAATAGATCCAATTTTTCCCTTCAATTCGGGAAGAAGAAATCCTGAAATTTGCGATGACATTTGCCACAAATCACCCTCATTCGTTTTTACCTGTTCCGTGTATTTATAGGAATCTACTTGAATAGGGAAGGCCACCCGACTTAAATCATTACGGATTAGGTCCACAATCGTGGCGTGTTCCGCTTGTTCTTTTTGATCTGCCAATAAGGTGTCTTGGGACGGGTTTAATCGTACAGAAGATGTCCCCTTCATTGGATAACTATATATTTTGTGATCCTTAATTTGAATAAAGCATTCAGGGGAAAAAACGATGAATTGCTCTGCACATTTCATTTTGTAAGCTGCATGTGCTTGATCAAAAATGATTTGCAATGGCACATTTACTTGAATAGGTGTTTCAGCCGTTAAATTAACCAAAAACGAATTTCCCTTTTTTAGTTCCTGTTGGACATATTCAAATTTATGCCGATAGGTTTCAAGGGAAATGGGGGATTTTACTAAATGCACCGACTGCCCACTATCAATTGGTTTTTGTCGGATTTGAATTTGTATACCTAATTTTTCGGCATCTTGCTTGGATCCTGCCCAGGCCTGCGTACCATCATAACTGATGAAAAATTGGAAGGGTATACCTAACATCCCCCACGTATCCATTTGTTCAGATACTTCTGCAAAAGGTACGAGGGGAATGGATGGAAACATCCTATAAATAGTTATGCGCTAATTCAAGAACTTTAGCTAATCCAGCAGGGTTTTGTCCTCCAGCTGTAGCTAAGAAGGCTTGTCCACCACCGCCACCTTGTACTTCTTTCGCTAATTCGCGAACAATGGTGCCGGCATTTAGTGATTTGGAATCTACTAAATCTTTCGAAATGGCTAAGGCTAAACTTGCCTTGCCGTCTATTTCACTTACGAGTAAACAGAATAAACTTCCCGCTTCAGTTTGCAAATCAAACGCTACATTTTTCAAAGCGTCAGCATTGGGTACGTTTACCTGAGCGATTAAAGCAGGTATTCCTGAAGCTGAACTAATTTGTTTAGCTAATTCAGTTTTTAAACCTCCGATTTCTTTTGCTTGGTAGTTGGCAACCGTTTTTTGCAAGCTATTCGCTTGTTCAATCAAGTTTGCTACCGCCTTCACCAAATCTTTTGGAGCCTTTAATAAAGCATTTAATTCACCAATTACAGCCTCTTGCTCGCTTAAAAGTGCATAGGCTTGTTGGGACGTAATCGCCTCAATCCGACGAACACCTGTCGCAACAGATGTTTCTGTAATGATTTTACATAAACCGATTTCACCAGTTGATGGCACGTGTGTACCTCCACAAAGTTCAACCGAATAGTTCTTGTCAAAGGTAATGACACGGACAAAATCGCCATATTTTTCACCGAACAACGCCATGGCTCCTTTTTCTTTCGCTTGTGCGATTGGTACATTGCGTTCTTCTAACAAGGGAATGTTCTCGGCAATTTTGGCATTAACGATTTGTTCAATTTGTAGAATTTCCTCGTCGGTGACTTTTTGAAAATGAGAGAAGTCAAAACGCAACAAGGCCTCATTGACGAGGGATCCTTTTTGTGCCACGTGTTTACCTAATACTTCTTGTAAAGCAGCTTGTAGTAAATGCGTTGCTGTGTGGTTTTGCGTAATCGTTCTTCTCCGATGGGTATTAATCTGAGCGATCACCTCTGCATCTCCAGCTACTTGCTCAATGCGCGCATCACTTAAAAAGTGGACGATCAGGTCATTCTCTTTCTTCGTGTCAAGTACCTGTAAAGTAATCTCAGACGGTTTGAATGTTAAGGTTCCTGTATCACCTACCTGACCGCCTGATTCTGCATAGAATGGAGTTGTTTCTAGGACAACTTTATATTGTACTCCCCCTTTATTTTGAATCTTTTGATATTTTAAAACCTGCGTGTTTGTTTGGGTTTCATCGTAGCCAACAAATGAAACTTCTTCTCCTTCCCGAACAATCATCCAATCTTCCGCACTTGCCCCTGCATCTTTACGTGAGCGTGCTTTTTGTTCTTGTAAAGCCTTGTTGAATCCCGCTTCGTCAATATCCATGCCTTTTTCACGCGCAATTAATGCCGTTAAATCTATCGGGAAACCGTAGGTATCATTTAGTTCGAACACGTCATCGCCTGAAAGAATTTTGCCGGAGCAGTCTTCCATTAATTTATCAAGTCGGATTAGACCTGTGGATAAGGTACGCAAGAAAGATACCTCTTCTTCGTAAATCACTTTGGCAACGAATGCTTCTTGGGCAATTAATTCATCAAATACACCGGTGAATTGTTTGGCCAATAAAGGGACTAATTCGCGCATAAATGGCTCTTTGAAGCCTAGATAGGTATAGCCGTAACGAACAGCCCGACGTAATATACGGCGGATCACATAGCCAGCTTTGGCATTCGATGGCAACTGGCCATCAGCAATACAGAAAGCGATGGCACGAATGTGGTCAGCAATTACGCGTAGTGCAATATCTGCCCATTTTTCATCCCCGTATTGCTTGCCTGCTTTTTGAGCAAGATATTGAATCGTTCCTTGAAAAACGTCGGTATCGTAATTGGATTGCTTGCCTTGAATCGCCATGCACAGACGTTCAAAACCCATTCCTGTGTCTACATGTTTATTGGGTAGTGGAACTAATGAACCGTCCGACATACGCTCAAATTGCATGAATACATTGTTCCAAATCTCAACGACTTGCGGATGATCTGCGTTGACTAAGGATTTTCCGGATACTTTGGCAACCTCGTCTGCATCACGTAAATCAATATGGATTTCTGAGCATGGTCCGCATGGGCCTGTTTCGCCCATTTCCCAGAAGTTGTCTTTTTTATTTCCGTAAATGATACGGTCTTCACCTACAATCGCTTTCCAGATATCGAAAGCCTCTTGATCGAAAGGTACACCATCTTTTTTATCACCTTCAAAAACGGAGACATAGATACGGTCTTTGGGTAATTTGAATACCTCTGTCAGTAATTCCCATGACCACGTAAGTGCCTCTTGTTTAAAATAATCACCAAACGACCAATTACCTAGCATTTCAAACATGGTATGATGGTAGGTATCGAATCCTACATCTTCCAGGTCGTTATGCTTTCCTGAAACGCGAAGACATTTTTGCGTGTCTGCGATACGTTTCGAAGGAGGTGTTCCGTTACCCAAGAAAAAATCCTTGAATTGGGCCATACCTGAATTATTGAATAATAGGGTAGGGTCATTCTTAGCTACCAATGGGGCTGAAGGAACAATTAAGTGGCCTTTAGATTGAAAAAAATCTAAGAACTGTTGGCGGATCTCCGAAGAAGTCATTTGGGCTAATTTTGGTAATGGATTGGTTTAATGCGTCCTCTTGTTTATTTTTGTTTAGACAAGAATCGCAAAATTAGGTTTTTTTGTTGATTTTATTGATTCCTCGCATGGATTTAGATAAGCAATATTATTCGATTTCTGAAGTAGCTAAGCTATTTAAAGTCAATACATCCAAATTGCGGTATTGGGAAGCACAATTTCCACACCTCTTACCAAAGCGTACAGGCACTGGAATTCGTAAGTATACGCCGGTTGATATCGAAAAAATCAAGGTATTAGTGGACATGATCGATGTCAAAGGCTTAACCATTGAAGGAGCTAAACAAGCACTAAACAATAAAGGGGCTGTCAAAAACCCAAATCAGGCTGTCATAAATCAGTTGACTGATATTCGTGATTTTTTACAAGTTTTATCTCAGGAATTAGAATAGTAGGTGCGTAGTTTCGTGGAAATCCTATTCTATGCAATCCTCCGAAAAATTCTATCAAGTTGCCCTATCACGTATTCCACAAATCGGTGTTGTCAATGCACGAAGGCTCGTATCTTATGCGGGATCTGCTGCTGCTATTTTTCAAGCTTCACGCACTGAGCTGCAAAAAATTCCCCATATAGGTCCCATTTTAGCGGAGTCTGTATTTCAAAAGACCTACTTACAGGAAGCTGAATCGATTGTGCGGGCATGCGAATCAGGTCAAATTACCATCCTTTTTTATTTAGATGATGTTTATCCAGATCGATTAAAACATATCTATGATGCGCCATTGGTCTTATATTATCAAGGAAATTCTGATTTAAATCAAGAACGTAGCTTGGCGGTTGTGGGCACACGGAAAGCGACTGATTATGGTAAGCGAATGACTCAATCGCTCATTGAACAATCTATCGGTTGTCCGGTCGTATTTGTGAGCGGTCTTGCTTATGGAATTGATATTGAAGTGCATAAACATTGCATTGACTTAGGATTAGAGAATATAGCTGTGCTGGCCGGTGGATTCAATTATGTTTATCCGGCTAAGCATAAGCGTTTTTTGGATCAAATGGTGCAATGCGGTGGTGTATTATCGGAATATCCTTTACATCAAAAGCCCGATCCGCGTTTTTTCCCATTACGTAATCGAATCATTGCTGGGATGACAGATGCAACTGTCGTCATCGAGGCAGCTGAAAAAGGAGGAGCCTTAATTACGGCTGATTATGCCAATAATTATCATCGAGAGGTATTTGCGGTTCCTGGAAATTTGGAAAAAATATTTTCAGAAGGTTGCAATGCCTTAATTCAAAAACATAAAGCGACTATTTATACGAGTTGGGAAGCATTAGCCTTGCAGATGAATTGGGGAGAAGCAGGTGATCGCGTGCAGCCAAAAAAAGCTTTAACATGGAACCGATTAACGGAAGTTGAATCTCAAGTCTTGGCTATATTGATTAAGCAGGGGGAATGCTCGTTGGATCAACTTGCCTGGCGGGCACAAAAAAAGGTAACCGATTTGGCGATTACCTTATTAAATCTGGAGTTCCAAGGTTTGGTGAAAGCCTTACCTGGTTACATGTATCGGGTAAAATAGCTTATTTACGCCACTCACTTGGGTTCACACGCCAATCTTGCAGGGTGACCAATTGAGTTTCTGAGATATAGTCTAATTTAACCGCTTCTTCCACGAGCACATCGTAGTTGCTGAGCGTATAAAATGGGACACCCGCATTTTTGAAATTTTCAGAAGCAATTTCAAAACCGTAGGTGAATATGGCCACCATGCCTAAAACTTCGACACCTTCAGCGCGCAAAGCATCAGCAGCTTTTAGGGAACTTCCGCCGGTAGAAATTAAATCTTCGATTAATACGGCCTTTTGACCTGGCTGGATGCTTCCTTCAATTTGATTTCCCATCCCGTGCTTTTTTGGCTCTGGACGAACATAGCAAAATGGTAAATCCAATAAATCTGCCACTAAAGCACCTTGTGCAATGCCAGCTGTCGCAACTCCAGCAATGACATCAACGTCCTTGAAATAGCCTTTAATGGCTGCGGAAAGGCTGTTTTTGATGTATGTTCTCGCCTCAGGATCTGAAAGTGAGATTCTATTGTCACAATAAATAGGCGATTTCCAGCCTGATGCCCAGGTAAATGGATTGTCTGGTCGTAACTGAATCGCTTGAATACGTAATAAATGATGCGCGACTTCTTGTGAAATAGTTAAATTATGCATGCTTAAGTTTGATCTGAAATTGATTTTACAAAAATAAGTATTCAGATTATCTTATCAGTATTTAATTCTATTTTTGCCAAAATTAATATCCATTCATGGTCATTTTTATAAACGATCGTCCCATTCGATTAATCAAAAAGTCAAAAAATAGTTCGTATCCTCCGATGGAAGATTACGACGTGATTTTAGATGCACGATTGAAGCCGATTAAAATTGCAGACTTCAAAGGGCATACTTGCTTGTTGAACGTGGGGCCAGACCAAATGGAAAAAATTATTACGGAGTTGCATGCCGACAAGCCTTTCGATTTTCATTCGTTATATATTTTAACGGATCAAAAAAAAGAACTTAAAAAGCGTATCTGTTCACTTTATCAAGTTATTGAAGCAGCCGGAGGGGTCGTGCTTAATCCACAAAATGATGTTCTTTGGATCTACCGCTTAGGTAAATGGGATTTGCCTAAAGGAAAACTTGAGAAAAACGAGTCATTCAAATACGCGGCGGTACGTGAAGTTTTGGAGGAATGCAATGTGGTCGCGGAGCTAAAATCAAAAGTCTGTACAACCTACCATACCTATTCATTCAAAAATGAACGCATTTTGAAAAAAACAAAATGGTATGTAATGGAATCCAAGCAGTCTGGAAAGTTAAAGCCCCAGCTAGAAGAGAATATTGAGCGCGTGGAATGGATTTCCCAAGCTAAAATGAATAAAGCTGTTTCAGATACCTACAGTTCTATTCGCTATGTAATCCAACAATTCATTGTGAATCAATCTCAGATTCCGTCCAAAGTATAAGGTAAATATTCCCCAATTTCGCTTCCATAACGATGCAAATCACGAATTATCGTTGAGCTAATTGGCGCTAAGTGAGGTGATGTAATCAAGAATACCGTTTCCAATTCCTGATTGATGTGCCTATTCACTTGTGAAATGGAGTTTTCATATTCGAAATCAGTCGTGTTTCGAAGTCCTCTGATGATGAATTTCGCGCCCACTTCCTTCGCTACATTCGCAGTCAAGTTTTGATAGGTAACCACCCGAACAGGTTTGTCTTTAAACGTTGTCTCGATATAATGTTTCATTTTATCTAATGAAAAATAGCGGGACTTATTTGAATTTTGACCAATACCGATCACAACCTCATCAAATAAAGTGAGTGCTCGCAAGACAATATCTTCATGTCCTTTGGTAAAAGGATCAAATGAGCCAGGAAAAAATGCTGTTTTACGCATGTTGTGAAATGGGTTCTAGTGGTATTTGTAGGTCAATCAAACCTTGAATCAGCTTAGTATTCGTACGCTCAGGCCCTTTTATTTGAAATGTTTCCGTATTCCACTGAAGTGAATAAGCTTCCCGAATTGAATGCAAATAAAAGGCCAATTCTGTAGGTGATTCATACGGGAACACATTCGCTAAATTTAATTTGCCTTGTTGGATTAAAATGGCTAATGCCGATTTTTCAAACATGTGTAGCTGAATCCGGGGGTATATATAAGCTTTTGTTTTGGCTAATTCATTCCCCAATAAGTGTGTATACTGAATATTTGCTGTGGGGAAAGTTAAGGTTAAAAAGTCTTTCCAAACGCTCGGAATTAAATATACGAGGTTTGCTTGGGCAAAATCTGCCGGTTGTTCATGTACCTCATGTCCATCCAGCACACTTTCTCCTAAAGCCTTTTCTAGGAATCCCAATCGATAGAGTGGGGAATCAAATTCCTGTGGAATCAATAAGAATAATTCAGTTGTTAGCTCAACAGAAACTTGTTGGATTAATCTTATTTGAATGGATTGGTCTAAAAGCCATTTCTTTAGCTTAGTCACCGGAGTGTTCCATGGAAATATTTGTTCAAGTGTCTCCATTTTAAATCGAAGACCCGCTTTTTCGAGTTGGATCGAAATCGAAAGTGGAGTTTTTGCTTGAACGGGAATGGTATTTCCTTTCACTGGTTGATTTTTCAAATTGCCCGAAATTGCAAAAAAAATAGCAATTTTGATATGATTTAGCCTTTTTTTCTAGGCACAAATTGAGTAATTTTGCGCCCTATTTAATCCATTCTTTCATGCTATCAGTATCAAATGTATCCCTGCGCTTTGGGAAAAGAGTTTTATTTGAAGAAGTAAATATCAAGTTTACAGAAGGGAACTGTTACGGTTTAATTGGGGCAAATGGAGCCGGAAAGTCTACTTTCTTGAAAATTCTTTCAGGTGAGATTGAATCACAAACGGGAAGCATCAGTATGAATCCTGGTGAGCGGATGTCCATTTTAAAGCAAAATCATTTCGAATTCGAAGAGTCTCCAGTGTTGCAGACGGTGATCATGGGGAACAAGCGATTGTATGACCTCATGCTTGAAAAGGATGCGATTTACATGAAAGAGGACTTCTCTGAGGAGGATGGTAATAAGGCGGCAGATTTAGAAGCTGAATTTGCAGAGTTGAATGGATGGGAGGCAGAATCTGAAGCAGCGACTTTATTAAGTGGTTTAGGGATTAAGGAAGATTTACACTACACGCTGTTGCGTGATTTAAATGGTTCTGAAAAAGTTAAAGTACTTTTAGCACAAGCACTTTTCGGTAACCCAGATATATTATTGTTGGATGAGCCTACGAACAACTTGGATATTGATTCCATTTTATGGTTAGAAGGGTTCTTACAAAATTTCAAAAATACAGTCATTGTCGTATCTCACGACCGTCATTTTCTAGATAATGTGTGTACACATATTGCCGATTTAGATTTTGGTAAAATTCAACTGTATGGAGGTACCTATACGTTTTGGTATGAGTCTTCTCAGTTAGCTGCACGCCAGCGTTCAGATCAGAATAAAAAGACGGATGAAAAGCGTAAGGAATTAGAGGAGTTTATTCGTCGTTTCTCTGCCAATGTCGCTAAATCAAAACAAGCGACTTCGCGTCAAAAAATGTTGGACAAATTACAAGTTGAGGACATCAAACCTTCGTCTCGTAAGTATCCATTTATCAATTTTAAGCCGGAGCGTGAAGCAGGGGATCAATTACTAAGCGTTGAGAATTTGTCCGCTACGACGGAAGAAGGAGTTCCTTTATTCACAAACCTTTCATTTACGATCAATAAGGGTGATAAAGTGGCATTTTTAGCGAAAGACTCGCTAGCCATTACAGCACTTTTTGATATTTTGATGGGTGAAGGAAAAGCAACATCTGGGGAGTTCAAATGGGGAGTTACGACGACGCAGACGTATTTGCCGAATGATAATGCCAACTACTTCAAGGATGATTCCATGAATTTAGTGGATTGGTTACGTCAATATTCCGTAGAAAAGGATGAGAGTTTCATTCGTGGGTTTTTAGGACGTATGTTATTTTCGGGTGAAGAAGCATTGAAAAAATGTACAGTTATTTCAGGAGGTGAGAAGCAGCGTTGTATGTTTTCGCGTATGATGTTGTCAGGCGCCAATGTGCTCTTATTCGATGAGCCTACCAATCACTTGGATCTAGAGTCAATCACCGCATTGAATAATGGGATGGTGGAGTTTCCTGGTACGATGTTATTTACGTGTCATGATCACCAACTAACCAATACCGTCGCTAATCGCGTGATCGAATTAGGCGCGAAATCTTACTTAGATAAGTTGATGACATACGATGAATTCATCACTGACCCTGCGGTTAAAGCGCAGCGAGCTGCTTTATAACAAAAAAGCCCTTGAATTTTCAAGGGCTTTTTTTGTTTAGCAGGTATGCTTACAAAATAAAGCGTGTCGATAAGAAGTTCGATTGTTGGTTCTCAACAATTTGATTGACAATATCTTTATTCAGTTGGTTCGCTTTCGTAGCCACTACGGTACGAATAGAGAACGAACGCAAGGCCGCTGTAACAGATAAGGTTCCTTCTGCAGAATCTTTACGACCTGTGAATGGGAATGAATCTGGTCCACGCTGACATTGTGCATTGATGTTCACACGCGATACTTGATTAACCGTTTCGTCAATCAATGCAGAAATTTCATTTACATCTGTACCGAAGATAGCGACTTGTTGGCCATGCGACGACTCATGTATGTAATCGATTGGCGTAGAAATATCTTCGAATGGAACAACAGGTACCACTGGGCCAAATTGCTCTTCATGCCATACCTTCATTTTATTGCTCACTGGATATAATAGGGCAGGGAAGAAGATTGACTTAAAGTTTTCTCCACCATGCTTATTGATCACTGTGGCACCGTGTAATTTGGCATCTTCAATCAATTCCTTCAAATAGGCAGGTTTATTAGGTTCAGGTAGGGGTGTAATTTGAACACCAGGTTCCCACATCATGCCTAATTTTAAGGCTTCAATTTTTTCAGCAAGGCCTTTATTAAATGCTTCTGCCAGGGATTTGTGAACAAATATGATTTTGATCGCAGTGCATCGTTGACCATTAAATGACAATGATCCTAAAAGACATTCATTAATGGCATTGTCCAACTGCGCGCTTTCGGTTACAATCGCTGCATTTTTGGCATCCAAACCTAATATGGCACGCAGGCGGTTAACCTTCGGGTGCATTTTCTTCAGCTTATCGGCAACTTTCGAAGATCCAATTAACGTTAACACGTCAATTTTTCCGGATTCCATTAATTGCGGAATGATGGAATTTCCACGTCCGTAAAGTGTATTAATTACACCTGCTGGAAAGGAATCCTTGAATGCTTCCAATAATGGGTAGTGTAATAAAGTACCGTGTTTTGGTGGTTTGAAAAGTACCGTATTACCCATGATTAATGCGGGAATGAGCGTTGTGAAAGTCTCATTCAATGGGTAGTTAAATGGTCCCATACATAAAACGACACCTAATGGCGAACGTCTTACTTGACCAATAATTCCTTCTTCAATTAAAAAAGTAGATGATGTACGATCGATATCTTTTAATGCACCAATGGTGTCATAAATGTATTGAACGGTACGATCAAATTCTTTTTGAGAATCGGCTAATGATTTGCCAATTTCCCACATGAGTAATTTGACAACTTCATCGCGTTTTTGAATCATCTTTTGTGTGAATTTCTCCACACACTCGATGCGCTGACTTACCGACATCGACGGCCATTCTCCACGGCCATTCGAATAGGCTTTAACACCAGCGTATAAAACTTCCATGGCATCAGTCGCATCTGTAATTGGATACGATCCTATACGTTTTTGTTCGAAACCTTTATCGGTTTTGATGTAAATAGGAGACCAAACATCTTGGGTTTTCCCTGACCATTGACGCATTTCACCATTAACTAAGTATTCGCGTTGCTCAATGGGACTTGTTAGGTCAAATTCTTTTGGGATACTTGCTGCATCAGGAAACAGCTTTTCTAATTCAATTGCTTGCATTTGCTTCATCTTATTTTCGAATACAAAGTTCTATTCTTTGTAAACTGATCATGAAGTAAACACTTAAATATTCAAATAGTTATAAGTTTTTAAAAAAAATTAACATTTTTAAACGTTTATTTTTCTGTTTTCAATAAAAACTTCCGTCTAATTTGATTGAGTTTGAATTTCTTTTGCTCCGTAAAACTAGCTGCATGTACTTGTTCGAACATACTTTTCCAGGTAGAATATGTGTGAGCTTCTTGTGAAGCGAAGCTTACCTCATTAATATTTTTTGAAACCAAATATTCGCTAAACGTCATTTTTTTGCCAATTATGGTGGTAACGCAATAAGAAAAGAAAGGCGATAATAGCTAAAATTCCGCTCATTAGAAACGGTAAAGGTATATTATTCGTCATGCCTTGATAAACTTGTCCAGCAAAAATGGCTCCTAGGCCAATGCCCAATTCCAAGGCAATATACATCGTGGCCATGGCACGACCCATGTGGTTTTTGTTGGCTAAATCTGTCGTCCATGCGGCTAGGGTAGGCGTATTGAATCCCCAAGCAAAACCGAATAAGATCGCTGAACATATTACAGTAAGCTGGCTTGGCACCATGACCATTAAGAACATCGAAGCCGCTAATACGAGTACAGAATAAAGTAGAACGGGTATACGGCCATATGTATCTGATGTTTTTGAAAAGAATATGCGGACAACAATGGATGCAATGGTATAAATTGTGAAATAGAGGCCTTTATTGTGCCAACCAATAAGTTTGGTGACGTCTGGCATAATGGTGACAACAACCCCAGATGAGAATGAAACAAAGAGCATGATCCAAAATACCGGAACAATACTCGGTTCAAAAACGTCATTCCAACCGATTTTAAATAGTTTAAATGAAAATTTAGATTTCATTGATTTCGGTAACGTTTCCTTCATCCGCATTAAAATCAATATGGAAAGGAGTGCGAACAGTGAAGAAATCCAAAACATTTCCCGCAGGCCTATTTCACTCGCTAGGTAACTCCCAATGGCCGGGCCCATCGACATACCCGTGGCTGTAAATATGCCTAGTCCCCCTTGTGCTTCTCCACGACGATTTTCTGGAATGATATCAGCCACATAAGCGGCCGTCGCTGTTGGTTTTGTTCCTGTGGACATGCCATGCAAAAAGCGCAAAAATAGAAAACCTTGAACCGTATGAATGATTGGATAAAGTCCCCCACAAAGAAAGCAAACCAACGACCCAAATGCCATGACAGGTACTCGGCCGATATGATCCGTAAGTTTCCCGGAGAACGGTCGGCTTATTCCAGCTGTCAACGTAAACAATGCGATGGTATATCCGATATATTCTTTTCCACCGAGACTAGCTAAATAATCGGGCAATTCGGGAATGATCATCGAAAAGCTTGCCGAAAACAAGAAATTACTAAGGCAAAGTAGGGCAAAATTTAGGGTATAAATCGAACTGGGTTTTTCCATTAAATTTCATCGATTATATCCTTCGTCTCTTTTTTATTCATGCCCATCAAGAAGGCAGGAAGTAAAATTAAATTACAAATCATGGCCATCAGCAAGGTAATCGATACAAGAATCCCTAATGCTTGTGTCCCCTTGAATGTGGATGCCGTAAAAATAAAAAATCCAAAAAAGAGAATCATCGCTGTGTAAAACATGGATACACCCGTTTTTTGTATCGTTATCTGAACTGCCTTAGCGACGTTATTTGAATTTTTTAGCCATTCTTCTTTGTACCGAGTTAAAAAGTAAATGGTGCCATCACTCGAAATCCCGAATGCAATCGAGAATATCAAAATGGTACTTGGCTTCAATGCGATATGAAAGAAACCCATTAATCCAGCGGTAATAATCAATGGAATTAAAGAAGGTACGGTGGAGATAACCACCATTTTCCAACTCCGAAACAAAAGTGCCATCAGAATACAAATAAGTATGATGGCTGTAATCGTACTTTCAATCAGGTTTGTTTGCAAATAGGTTGTTTGAAATGCATAAATCACTGAATTACCTGTGATTTTGGCATCGTATACACGCGAATCAGAAGCAGGTAATATGTCCCCTGACTCACTATCGGTGCGAAAGATTGAGTCAATTTTTGGCTGTAATTCATCGTATATTTTTTGAGTCTTTACGGTGCCTACATCAGCCATCTGAAAGCTAATTCGGGTAAAACGTTTGTCTTGGTCTAAGAATCCAGCAAACATGTTTTGCTTACCCGCTAAGCTGCCTTGAAAGTCCTTTAATTTTGAAAGTTCATCGATCCCTGGTAATGTGAAATATTTAGGATCACCCCCGCGATATACTTGGTAGAGGTATTTGGTTGCTGTCAACAAAGATAATCCTTGTGTAAATTCAGTGTATTGACCCACAACTTTTTCGGTACGTTTGATTTTGGATAAGATTTCAGGAGAAAGTGCTCGGCCTGATTCATGGGCATCGATTGATATTTCAAATGGCATGACGCCTTTGAAATGTTTTTCGATAAATTTCAAATCTGTGTAGATCGCGTTTTCCCGAGGTAAGTCGTCGACAATATAACCCACCGCCTCAATTTTGCTAAGACCATACATTGAAATGATGAGTAAAAAACCGATGATACTGTAAATGATTTTGCGTCGCTGAAAAACCCAAAACTCCACGCGCGTCAGAAATTTATTGATTCGTTTACTTTCAAAGTGAGCTAAATCCTTTGGCTTGGGAGGGGCCAAATAGCTGAAAAATATAGGTATTAATAGCAAGGATAAAAGGAAAGTAAACATGACATTCAAGGAGGCTACGATTCCAAATTCAACGAGCAAGGCTGAACCGGTAAACGCAAAAACCCCAAATCCGATGGAAGTAGTAATGTTCGCTAAAAACAACGTACGGCCCACGGTCGCTGCACTCGTTTGCAATGACGCTTCCTTATTATTTGTTTCTGCGTAGGTTTCATGGTACTTATTTAATAAAAATATGACATTAGGAACCCCAATAACGACAATAAGCGGTGGAATTAGTCCGGATAATAGCGTGATTTTAAATCCAAAAAGTACAATTGTTGCTAGCGAAGCGATGATGCCAATCAAGATGACAATCAGGGCAAAAAAGACGACTTTAAGTGATCTGAAGAAGTAATATAGAATGAGCGATGTAACTGCGATAGCTAACAACAGAAACAGCACTAATTCGTTTGTGACCTGAGACGTATATTCCGTGCGGATAAATGGCATTCCCGAATAGTGCAGCTGATTTTTTGTTTTAGCTGAATAGTTTTCACCAAGGGATTTGATTTTTTTAACTAATGAAATTCTATTTTTATTGTTGATGGTCTTTTGATCAAGCGTAATCAACATCAAATGAACTCGGAGGTCTTCAGTGAAAAGGAAATTTCGATAAATCGGTAATTTGTTGATTTTGGATTTTAATGTATCTAATGCTGCTTGCGAGCTATTTGCTGATCCCGCATACAGAGGTCTTGTTTTAAAGATTTTTCTTGTTGTGTCTATATAGACTTCGGGAAGATTGGACAATGCCAACATAGACTTGATGCCTGCCTCTTTTTTGATTTCGGTAAACAAGCTATTCCATGCATCAAACTCAGCTGGTGTAAACAAATTTGGATTTTCCAATCCGATGACCATCACATTGCCATCCTCACCATATTTCTTCTTGAATGATTCGTATAACTGAAATTGTTCGTTCGATTGCGGAAGAATTTTGGCTAATTCATAGCTAAGCTGTATTTGACTAGCAGTATAGGCTAACCAAATAGTTGCCAAAAACAAGGTAGCTAAAATGGCAATTTTGAATTTCAAGATTTGAACTCCAATCCAATTCCATGTCTTATTCATGCGTGTCTACTTTTAAGATTTCGGCTAAGGCTAAATCTTCAGGCGTTGTAATTTTCAGGTTGGCATAATGACCCTCCACCAAATGAATTCTTTCTCCCGCATGTTCAATCACACTGGCATCATCTGTAAAATGAGGGCTATAGCCTTTGGCAAAAGCATTTTTTAGTGAATCAAGACTAAATATTTGTGGCGTTTGAATGATGCGAACATCCGTACGATTGACAGCGACATAAGTTTTTTGTGATTCATCCCACAGCCGCACCGAGTCTTTAGATGGCACGGCCACAACGGCATTTCCGTGTATTTCTGCTTCCGAAAAAGCACGCTGGATTGTTTGTTGGTCTATCAACGGGCGAACACCATCATGAATAGCCACTAGGCTATTTGCCTGCTCTTTGATTGCTTGAATGCCATGCAGACTAGAATGAAAACGAGTTTCACCACCTGCAACTAATCGATGCGGTGTTTGTGAGTGAATTTCAGGGAATTCCTTTGCCAGTTTTTCCCAATAATCAAACTGATTTTCAGGCAAAACAAGAATTAGTTCGATCTCGGGAATAGCCTTTTTGAATGCGGCTAAGGTATGAAAGAGAATGGGTTTATTTTGAAGCAGTAAAAATTGCTTCGGTATCGACATATTCATGCGCTGTCCGGTACCTCCCGCAACTATTATTGCTATTTTCTTCAAAATAAACCCATTAATAATTAAATAATTAACATTACGTCACCATAACTGAAGAAACGATATTTCTCTTTAATGGCTTGTTGGTATGCATCCTGCACCAAATCATATCCTCCAAATGCACATGACATCATATACAAGATAGACTCAGGTAAATGGAAGTTAGTCAATAGTGCCGTAGGGATTTTAAACTCGTATGGAGGGAAGATAAATTTATCTGTCCACGAATCAATCGGTTTTAAATGACCGCTCGCTGAAACAGAAGATTCTAAGGCTTTCATCACGGTAGTTCCTACTGCCAACACATGTTTTTTGTTATCAATGGCTTGATTGACATAATCACATGTATCTTGATTAATCATAAAGTGTTCAGAATCCGTTTTATGTTTTGTCAAGTCTTCTACGTCAACTTGTCTGAACGTTCCTAATCCAATATGCAAGGTTAGTGGTGTAAATTGTGCACCATTTAACTCCATACGCTTCATGATAATTTTCGAGAAGTGAAGTCCTGCAGTAGGGGCGGCAACAGCTCCCACATGCTCCGCATATATAGTCTGAAAACGATCACGATCATCTTCCGTGGCTGGACGCTTTAATCTAATTTCATCTGGTAGTGGAGTTTCACCTAATTCATGGATGGCTGCCATTAAGGCATCATGATCTCCATCATATAAAAAACGAATGGTACGTCCTCGAGATGTTGTATTATCAATCACCTCTGCAACTAAATCAGAGTCGCCAAAATACAACTTATTACCTACACGGATTTTACGAGCTGGGTCAACTAAAACATCCCATAAACGGTGTTCACGATTTAATTCACGCAACAAGAACACTTCGATTTGTGCACCTGTTTTCTCTTTATTGCCATAAAGACGTGCAGGGAAAACTTTTGTATTGTTGGTAACTAATACATCTCCATCTCCAAAATAATCAACGATATCGGTGAATTTTTTATGCTCAATGGTTTTTTCCTTTCGGTTTATCACCATCATACGCGCATCTTCGCGATTTTCAGCGGGATTTAATGCAATTAAACTTTGGGGTAAATCAAATCTGAATTCAGATAATTTCATTCGGATGGGGTTTGAAATGAATTTATGTTTCCATTAACCTAAGTAAATGGGGCATAAAATTTGCAATTTTACAAATATACACTTTTGAAGGGGGGCTTGTCAAGGTATATTTTAAACAATTTGAAATTAGTCAGGTTTTAACCCTTTAGCTACGAATACGACATGCAAGAAGTTTCAATATTTTGGTTTAGACGAGATTTACGGATTTTGGACAATCATGGCTTGTGGGCCGCTTTACGTGGTGATCAACCCGTTTTACCCGTATTTATTTTTGATACCGATATATTAAGTCGCTTACCAGATACTGCCGACGGGCGTGTTGAATTTATTCACGAAGCTATTTCGAAATTGAAATTAGCTATTCAGGCAAAGGGAGGAGATTTGTGTGTTTTGCATGCTAAACCGCTCGATGCATTTAAAGAACTTTCGACCCGTTTCAAGATATCTGCGATTCATTGCAATGCGGATTATGAAAAGTATGGTTGCGGACGAGATGAATCGATTCGCGCTTGGGCACATACCAATCAAATTGATTTTTACAGCTATAAAGATCAGGTCGTCTTTGAAAAGAGTGAGGTATTAAGTGGCCAAGGAACGCCATATACGGTATTTACACCATATTCGCGTAAATGGAAGGAGCAATTACGCATACAACCTATTCAGCAGTTTCCTTCTGAAACGATTGAGCATTATGCGCCAGGATCGTTTGAATTACCTTCTTTAGCCTCATTGGGTTTTACTCCATCTGGATTAACATTCCCAGCTGCGCAGGTAGCTGATACTTTGATTCAACAATATGGCGAGAAGCGTGATTTTCCTGCATTACCGGGAACAAGTCGTTTATCTGTTCACTTGCGTTTCGGTACTATTTCTATTCGGAGCTTGGTCTTGCAGGCCGTAGGAAAATCAGAAGTATGGTTGAATGAATTGATTTGGCGCGATTTTTATTTCAACATTTTGCATCATTTTCCTCACGTATCCGAAGGGCATGCGTTTCGCAAAGAATATGATCGTATGGATTGGCGCAACAATGAGACCGAATTTGAAGCTTGGAAGCAAGGCCAAACAGGTTACCCCATCGTAGATGCTGGCATGCGAGAATTAAATGCGACAGGGTTTATGCACAATCGTGTGCGTATGATTGTTGCCAGTTTTTTAGTCAAACATTTATTGATTGATTGGCGCTGGGGTGAAGCCTACTTTGCAGCCAAATTACTTGATTTCGATTTTGCAGCAAATAATGGAGGCTGGCAATGGGCAGCAGGTTCTGGTTGTGATGCCGCGCCGTATTTTCGCGTATTTAATCCCGCCTTACAAACGAAAAAATTCGATGGAGAATTGACATACATTCGGCATTGGGTCCCTGAGTTTCAGGAATTGACTTATCCTCAACCGATCGTAAATCATGAATTTGCCCGGGAACGTGTTTTAGCCGCCTATAAGAAAGCGTTAGCTAAGGTTTAGTATACATTTTTACCAGCAATGGAGTAATTGGTTAAATCAATTGTCAGAAAGCCAATTTTCAAATTTACTTCCATTTTAAAAGGTACCTGATAGGAGTCATTGGTTATCCAAAGTTGAATGGCATCCTCTTCTTTAAACAACTTGTTTTTGGGCAACACCAATGTGGTACGGATGCAATTTTTCTTTCCCCAAGGTCCTTCGATTTTTTCGAACCCTTTGACAATGAACCAAATCTCGTAGATACTTCCGTCGACTAATATTTTCGCCTTTTGTTTTTGGCCAATTTTCATTTCGCCCAACGGCTTATCGCGCAAGAAAAAGTAGCCGCCAATTAAATCAAGTGTGCTCGACTCGATAGGAAAATTTTTAAGTGTAGGCGTGTTTTGCGGCGAACTTATTTTGGCATTCAAGTTGGCATGATCAAAAATTACCGTTTCTTCCTTCCGGTAACGCCCTTCCTTTTTGCGCATCTCAGTTTTGAGGGGAAGGTGTGTTTCGGTATCTAGGTAGGCCGACCAGTAATCGATGACGGGTGAGATTACATGCAGAATGCCAACAGTCTTTCCGGTTATGTCTATTTTTCGGGTTTTTCGGCCGTTTATTTGTTGGGTTTGCCCTTGAGTATGAATTGTTGCTTCTGCCGCATCAATAAATCCGAGGTGTATGCGGTATTTTAATAGTTCATTGGCCAGAATACTCGAATTTTCTTGTCCAAAACAAGTTGAGCTCATTGCCAAGAACATGATAATGATGGGTATGTTTTTTCTTAAAAAAGGCGGAATAATGGGCAAGAAGATTGTTTTAAAAGGTGCGATTTTATTTCCGTAGAGAATATCAATTTAATTATTTTTTCATTACGTGGTATTTCCTATTTTTGTTAGGATTTACATGAAAGACATTCAATCTACAAGGAACACTCAAAATTATCAATAATTATAACATGGCAAAACAATCGGATGGCGCACTAGGCCTAGCAGCAGAAAAATTAAAGGCACTGCAGACCACTTTGGAAAAATTAGATAAGGCTTACGGAAAAGGGACTGTGATGCGTTTGTCAGATAGTAAAGTTATGGATGTTCCTGTAATATCAACAGGCTCTCTAGGGCTAGATTTAGCGTTAGGTATAGGTGGTGTTCCGCGTGGTCGTGTTGTTGAGATTTATGGACCTGAGTCTTCTGGTAAAACTACACTAACCATGCATTGCATTGCAGAAGCTCAAAAAGCAGGTGGATTAGCAGCATTTATTGACGCAGAACATGCTTTTGATCGCTCTTATGCTGAAAAATTGGGTATTGATACGGAAAACTTATTGATTTCGCAGCCTGATAATGGTGAGCAAGCGTTAGAAATTGCAGAACATTTAATTAGTTCAGGTGCCATTGATATTATTGTTATTGACTCAGTAGCGGCCTTGGTTCCTAAAGCTGAAATTGAAGGTGAAATGGGAGATTCTAAAATGGGTCTTCAAGCACGTTTGATGTCGCAGGCTTTACGTAAATTGACAGGTACCATTAACAAAACAGGATGTTGCTGTATTTTCATTAACCAGTTACGTGATAAGATTGGTGTGATGTTTGGAAGTCCTGAGACAACCACGGGAGGTAATGCATTGAAATTCTATGCTTCCGTTCGTTTGGATATCCGCAGAGCGGGACAAATTAAAGAAAGTGCAGACTCAATTACGGGTAATCGTACGCGCGTTAAGGTGGTTAAAAATAAGATGGCACCTCCATTTAAAGTAGTTGAGTTCGACATCATGTATGGTGAAGGAATTTCAAAGGCAGGTGAGGTGTTAGATCTTGGTGTTGATCTAGGTGTTGTAGACAAGTCAGGTTCTTGGTTCTCTTACAACGGGAATCGCTTAGGTCAAGGGCGTGATGCCGTGAAAGATTTGATTAAGGATAATCCAGAATTGATGGAGGAGCTTGAGCAAAAGATTAAGGAGAAAGTTAAAGGCGATGAGACAGCTTTATTAGATAAAGAAGCTATTGCAGAATAGTTGATCTACTTCATGTGTATAAAAAAAGAGGCGAAAGCCTCTTTTTTAGTTTAATGCGAGATTAAATCGATTAAACAGTTTTTTGACCGTCTTTTCTACACTTTTATCTGATTCGATTGCTTCAGATATGGATTGAACCGCATGAATGACTGTGCTGTGGTCCCGACCACCAAAATGATAGCCAATGGACTTTAATGGTAGGTTTGTTAGCTCTTTCAGCATATACATGGCTACTTGTCTCGGAAATACATTTTCTTTCTTTCTGCATTTACCTTTCAACGTCAACATATCCACATCGAAATGGGTCGTAACGGCTTCTAAGATATTGTCTACGCTTAGTTCTTTTTCTTGGTCGTTAACAATCGATTTTAGGGTGGATTTAGCTAATTCTAAATCTATCTCTTTTCGGGTTAATGACGCTTGGGCCATTAATGAAATAATGACGCCTTCAAGTTCACGCACATTAGTTTGAATGGAATGGGCCAGGTATTCCAAGACATCAAAATTGATTTGGATACCATCATCCTGTAATTTCTTTTGAATAATGGCAATTCGTGTTTCAAAATCGGGTTGCTGTAGATCCGCTGTTAATCCCCATTTAAATCGGCTTAACAAGCGATCTTCCATCCCAGCCAAATCACGCGGAGCACGATCTGATGAAAGAATAATCTGTTTGCCTGATTGATGCAAATGGTTGAAAATATTGAAGAATGTTTCTTGCGTTTTTTCTTTTCCAGATAAAAACTGCACATCATCGATAATCAAGACATCTACTTGAAGGTAAAAATTTGTAAAGGTTTCGATTGAATTATTGCGAATTGCATTTACAAATTGATTTGTGAACTTTTCAGTTGACACATACAATACAAATTTCTCAGGAAACTCTTCTTTAATCTGATTTCCGATTGCCTGAATTAAGTGCGTTTTACCTAAACCTACACCACCATAAATCATAAGTGGATTAAAGGATGTTAAGCCTGGTTTATTGGCCACAGCCATTCCAGCCGCTCTTCCTAAGCGATTGCAATCACCTTCAATGAATTTATCAAATGTATATTTCGGAATTAAATAGGAGTCTAATTCTAACGAATCTAAGTCTTTAAACTGAAATGGATTTCTTGCAGGAGCCTGTTGAACAGTTTGCTGCTGCATGTGATTACTGTTGCTTGACGGTAGGGTAGGTAAATTAAATGTAATCGGAGGATTTTTACGATCACCTTTGTCTACCACTATAGAGTATTCCAGCATCCCTCTTTTACCGATTGTGTGATCAATTGCTTTACGCAAAACAGCCACATAGTTTTCTTCCAACCACTCATAAAAGAATTGAGAAGGAACTTGAATCGTTAAGGTATTATTTTGGAATTTCAGCGGAACGATTGGAGCAAACCATGTTGAAAAACTTTGGCTAGAAACATCCTCTCGGATAATTTCCAAACATTTTAGCCATAAGTCTTTTACTTCAGATTGCATGTACTTGTTTCGCGTTTTAGAGACAATAATTTCTTTCCATTGCTTTGTCAGTTTCCTTTCTAAGCGATGTGTTATTTATAAATTTAACCATGTGGTTTATTTACTACGAAAAACGTAATCGTTTTCTTTAGCGGGGAGACAAAAATAGTAAAATTCGAGGGTCTTCCAAATTTCAAAAAATAAATAAATGTTGTTTTTGCCTGAATAAAAATGGCTAAAAATTTGGAACTAAAAATTGTCCAATAATAGGAGCACTCAGTGGCTTTTTTCCTTCAAAAAATTAAATAAAAAAAAATACATTTTTTTTGAATAAAAAACGTATTTGAATCGAGTGATATGCTAAATTCTTGAATAAAATAAATGATAACTAATTGATTATTAGTTATTTATATTAAAATTTATTTAAATGTATCTTAAACAACAATTTTTAAATTTTTTGAATGAATATTTATTTTAATGTATTCATCGGTAGTGCGTAGGCTTTCACCATCTAAGTGAAAAGCGGTGCCTGTTGGCACCTTAAATTCGATTGTATATGTGCTAGATACACGAACAAGTGGGTGCTTGTGTATGTTTTTCAGAAATAGACTAATTCCAAGTTTACTTAATTGCCACAAATTCCCTTTTTTGATTTTAACTACTTCAAATTGAGCGTCTTGTACGTCAGAAAAAGGAGAAATATAGGCGTTGTTTCCATATTGATTTGCATTAGCTATAGTCAGCGAGAAAAGTTCTTCTGGCTGATCATCTCCCATTGATAATTGAATCGTATGAAATGATCTTAGCGTTTGGAAAGTTGCGCGGATGTAATTTAGTAGTCCTCGGCCATTTCCGTTTGCAAAGGTATGGGCAACTTCTGCATCGAATCCTATTCCAGCGGTGCAGAAGAATGGTCGGCCATTCCACATTAAGGTATCAATGGATATTTCAGTGCCATTTATGGCTCGATACATTGCTTGATTGAAATTGATCGGGAGGCCCAAATGCCTGGCGAGGCCATTGCCAGAACCAACGGGGATGATTCCCATGGCTATTTTTGTTCCCAATATGCTTGAACCAATTTCATTTACAGTTCCATCTCCGCCTACTGCAATGATGCGTGACACTTTACTTTCAGCTAGTAGTTTTTGAATTAGTTCGCGTGCATGCCCAGGGTACTCAGTCATGTAGAGTTGACTATTGGGAATCTTTTGTAATTTTTCCACAATCCCCGCTCGATATCTATTACTTTTGCTTCCAGAATTGGGATTAACTATAAAACAGATCATGTTTCTTGGTTTGAATGCAAAGTTACCCGCATTTTGTCAAATTTAATAGTTAGGCGATGATCCATTTAGGCGCAAGTTTTGAAATTGAGTTTTCTTTTACCCAAGAGCAGGTAAATGAGTTTTGTAAGATATCGGGTGATTTTAACCCATTACATTGGGATGAAGATTTTGCTGCCACTACGCCATTTAAGAAACCCATTATTCATGGGGCTTTAATTGCTAGTGTTTTTTCAAAGGTGATGGGTATGGATTTCCCTGGTTCGGGAAGTGTTTATCTCAAACAAGTGTCCGAATTTAAACGCCCATTGTATGTAGGCCAAACTTATCGGGCCTTTTTCCAAGTGGCTTCTATAAATGACTTAAAGCATACCGCAGAGATAACTACGCAAGTATTTGAATTAGAACGCGGAAAATTGATGGTCGATGGAATTGCATCCGTCATGCACCCAACCTTATTTTAAGACATAAAAAAAGCTCGAAAATATCGAGCTTTTTTTATACACGTTAAAGTAAAATTACTTTGAAGCGTTTTTTTGGTTTTGTACTTCAGTACGAATTTCTTGTGCTAAAGTTTTCAATTGTTGTAAACCACCACGTACGCGAGTACCAGCTGCTTGATTTCCTTTGTCATAGAATTTTTCGAAATCTGATTCTAATGATAATACTAGGTCTTTAACTTGTGCAAATCTGCTCATAATAAGTTGAATTTTGGTTGTAAAAAAAATAGATTGTCTTTATTCGCTGTTTGAAGCGCTTATAAGGCGAAATTTAGTGAAAAATGTATATCCTGCAAATTATTCTGCTTAAAAAACCCAAAAAAAAGTTAAAAAAGTGAAAAAACTTTAAAAAGTTTATCAATTACTTGTTTAAATCACGATAATAACCTGCTTGAAGCCTTTTTTGGACCTCTGCAAAACATGTAGTCGTGTAGGTAATATCAGCTAGCGTATGCGATGACGTAGGAATAATGCGCAACATGATTTGTCCCTTAGGAACAACTGGATAAACTACAATCGAACAAAAGATTCCCATGTTTTCCCTTAGGTCGCGTACTAATGATGTTACGGCAGCAATATCATAATCTCCATGTAAAAATACAGGGGTTACAGGTGAAGTAGTTTCACCAATGTCAAACCCTTTTTCGATCAGTCCTTTTTGAAGTGCGCGTACATTAGCCCACAACTGCTCACGAAGCTCTGGGTGCTTTTTAATTAGCTCCAAGCGCTTCATTCCACCAATAACGTAAGGCATAGGAAGTGCCTTTGCATAGGTTTGAGAACGCATATTGTATTTAAGATACATGATAATGTCTTTTGGCGCAGCCAAGAATCCACCAATGGCAGCCATTGATTTAGCAAAAGTGGAGAAATATAAATCAATACCTTCGGTACAATTTAAATGCTCACCCACACCACGGCCATTTGCCCCCATCGTACCAAATCCATGGGCATCGTCAACTAATAAACGGAAATTGTAATCTGATTTAAGTTCAACGATTTTATCGAGTGAACCAACCTTTCCCGACATACCAAATACTCCTTCCGTGATCACTAAAATACCTCCACCTGTTTCTTGGGTGCGTTTAGTAGCTCGATCTAAGTTTTTACGCAATGAATCCATATCATTGTGATTGAACTTATAATAGTCACCCATTTTAGCTTTATGTAAACGAATACCATCGATAATACACGCGTGTGACTCTGCATCATATACGATAATATCTCGGTGGTCTACCATGCACTCAATGACTGACATAATTCCCTGATATCCATAGTTAAGTAAGAAGGAATCTTCTTTACCTACAAATTCAGCTAACTGACGTTCAAATTCCTCATGCGCATCCGTATTTCCCGACATCATTCGAGCACCCATCGGATAGGCTAAACCATATTGTGCTGCAGCATCTGCATCTGCTTTTCTAACCTCAGGATGATTAGCTAAACCTAAGTAGTTATTTAACGACCAGTTTAACATTTCTTTGCCCATGAAGGTCATTCGTGGACCTAATTCCCCAGTTAATTTTGGGAAAGAAAAATAATGATGTGAATAATGTGCATGAGCGCCGATTGGCCCCATATTATTGACTACTTTTTCGAAAATATCCACGTTAACTAATCGTTTTATTTGAAGTATTGAGTTATAGCCACAAAGGTAAATTATATTTTTCTTTTCTCGGCATTCCTGAATTAACCAAATTTGTATTTTTCTATCTAATTTTATGGCTTTCAACAGTTCTTTAGTCCCCAACTTTCTATGCGCCTTAAATTTATTTTTCTTTTCCTAGCTGGTTTTACTGTTTTTGCCCAACAAACACAGAAGCCATTAGTGGAATCTACAAACGGTATGGTGGTTTCTACCCACCCAGCTGCCAGTGAAATTGGTCTTCAAATATTACAAAAGGGAGGTAATGCCATCGACGCTGCCGTTGCCGTAAATTTTGCTTTAGCTGTATCTCATCCAGCTGCCGGTAACATAGGTGGGGGAGGATTTTTGGTATACCGTACGGCCAAGGGTAAAGCCTATACATTAGACTACCGCGAAAAAGCACCCCTAAAGGCCAGTCGGGATATGTATTTAGATTCAGCTGGAAATGTTATTCCAGGTAAAAGTTTAATTGGCATTTTCTCAGCAGGAGTTCCGGGTACCGTGAATGGCATGGTGGAAATGCATCGTAAGTTTGGCCGATTATCTTGGTCTGAAGTAGTGCAGCCTGCCGTCGATTTAGCTGCGAATGGCCTTGAATTAACAGAAAAAGAGGCCCGTGGTTTAAATCGTAATCGCGTAGATTTTATGAAAGAAAATCCAGGTAAATCGTATCTAGTTTCTTTGGATGGTCAAGAATTTACCAAAGGACAAATCTTAAAACAACCAGATTTAGCTCAAACATTGGCCCGAATCGCTCAATCAAAGAACAAAGGTTTTTATGCGGGTCCAACAGCCGACATGATCGTCGAAGAGATGCGCAAGCAAAACGGATTAATTACGCATAAAGATTTACGCAAATATCGTGCGGTGTGGAGAAAGCCTTTAGTATCCAATTATAAACAATACCGAATCATCGGGATGCCACCTCCCTCGAGCGGTGGAGTGGCTTTGGCGCAATTAATGAAAATGATGGAGCCTTTTCCATTATCGAGGTGGGGCGCAACCTCTGATTCAACTTTACAAATTATGATTGAGGCTGAACGGCGTGTTTATGCGGATCGAGCTTCCTGGTTAGGTGATCCGGATTTCGTCAAAGTTCCTGTAGCTGAATTAATGGATTCATCCTACGTAACTAAGCGTTTGCAGTCGATGGATTTTGCGAAAGCTACGCCAAGTGCCGATATTAAAGCAGGTGTATTTGCTGGGTATGAAAGTCCAGAAACAACGCATTACTCCATCGTAGATGCAGAAGGAAATGCTGTTTCCATCACCACCACACTTAATAATTCGTACGGAAGTAAAGTGTTTGTTGGCGGAGCCGGTTTCTTATTAAACGACGAAATGGATGATTTTAGCTCCAAACCAGGCGTGCCCAATGTTTTTGGCCTAGTAGGTTCGAAAGCAAATGAAATCCAACCAGAAAAACGCATGCTGTCAAGTATGACACCGACCATCATTGAATCCAATGGAAAATTAAAGATGGTTGTGGGTACACCAGGTGGGTCAACCATCATAACGAGTGTTTTTCAAGTGGTTTTGAATACTCTAGAGATGGGCATGAACATGCAACAAGCCGTGGAATATCCCCGTTTTCATCACCAATGGCTACCTGATGCGACGCGTTTCGAAGCGAATAGATTATCCAATGACCAATTGAATCGCCTAGGTTCAAAAGGTTATATATTCACTCCCTCAGGAGGGATTGGCCTAGTGGAAGGAATTTTAATCCTCCCGAATGGACGTTTACAAGGTGGAGCAGATTCTCGTGGAGATGATACCGTCAAAGCCTATTGAAAAAGCTTGGCAACCATAAAGGCCGCTGCTGCCGCTGCCGCTCCAATCGATGTTACTTTTAATGAACCAATAACCGGATTTTGTCCGGTTATTTTGCTTTTAAAGTATCCGAAGACCAATAAAGCTAAAATGGTTACTGCCGCTGAATATTTCAATCCGTCTACGGGATGCGTCACATAGAAGTAAGGGATTAAAGGGATAAATCCCCCAATAATATAGGATATACCTATTGTTAAGGCTGAATTACGTGCCCGATTGGGATGTGGTCGCTCTAAGCCTAATTCAAATCGCATCATGAAATCGACCCACTTATCTTTGTCTTTTGAAATTGCTTCTACCACGATATCTTGTGCCTCTGGACTTAAACCATAATCCTCGAATACTTCTCTGATTTCATCTTTTTCACGTTCAGGTACGCGTTCCACCTCTTCATATTCCCGCTTTAATTCAGCCTCATAATGTTCCTGCTCAGTTTGTCCAGCTAAATAACCACCCAAACCCATCGCTATGGAACCTGCTACAATTTCAGCTACACCTGCAGTGGTAACAATAGCTGCGGAGTCCACCGCGCCTGATAATCCTGCCGCAAGGGCAAAAGGCACTGTCAATCCATCTGACATGCCTATGACAATATCAGTAATGAAATCTGAACTTTTTAAATGTTTTTCGTGCAAATGGTGGTCATGTCCGTGCATATGCTTATTTGATTCCGTGCATCATTCGTTTAAGTGGCCCAGCAGCCAGGATATATAATAAAATGGCAGCTGCACCCGCTAGCGATACGAACACCATGAAAAACTCATATAAATTGTGGATTTCAAATCCAAGGAAACTTGGAATTTGTGCCCCAGGTTCGATGGATGGTAATAGCGCTCCTAATGTTCCAGCTAAGGCATATCCAGCAGCATTGGCAATAAACCACACACCCATTAATAAGGATGAAAAGCGTTTGGGGGCCAACTTCGCTACGAGCGAAAGTCCAATAGGCGATAGGCAAAGTTCGCCCATCGTATGGAATAAGTACATGCAGAATAACCAAGCAACGCCTAATTTTTGAGTGCCCAAATCTTTTACTTGGGTAGCAATGATGAAATATCCTGTGGCTAATAATAAAAGGCCTATCGATTGCTTGGCCGGAGAATTAGGTTCGATGCCGCGCTTTTGAAGCCAGGTCCAAAACCAACTAAACGGAAAGGCCA
Organism: uncultured Cytophagaceae bacterium; assembly: GCA_903898715.1. Taxonomy (GTDB): domain Bacteria; phylum Bacteroidota; class Bacteroidia; order Cytophagales; family Spirosomataceae; genus Aquirufa; species Aquirufa avitistagni. The sequence goes on along the minus strand of CAIUGL010000085.1, from coordinate 13,107 downwards.
ACAATACAATAAAGATCGAATTTGCATTTTGAACCGAACTAGGGGGCAATTCGATGCCCAAGAAATGCAAATCTGTTTGTTGGTCCGCAATAAAAGTCAGCGATGATCCTGCTTGCTCAAATGCCGACCAGAAAAACATGACAAAAAAAGCAATAATATAAAGCACCCAAATCCGGTCGCGCTCCACTTTATTCAAGGTTTTGTCTGTCATAATTAAAAATGCCAAACTCAGTCCTGATGCATAAATGATTGGATAAATCCAGTCTTTAATCGGGTTTGCCTCTGCCGTGGCAATAAATGAATGGAATACATACACAAGAACAAGAAATATGAAAACAGCAATCCCGATAGATTGATTCGAAAATTCCGCTTTTTCAGATTCCTTAGTTTTATCCTGTATGGCATTAAAGTTCGGTTTAAGGCCAACAGCCTCACCCGAGGGAGAAACGATGAACTTGTTTTTTAGGATATAGAAGGAAATAGTTCCGATCATCATGGCAGCACCTGCCGCTAAAAAGCCCCATTTGAAAGCTTCTACCACACGAATTCCATCTACTTTAACATCTCCCACCCACGGGCAAATCAACATTCCCAAGAATGCACCGGTATTGATACCCATGTAAAAAATGGTGAAGGCTGCATCTAGTTTATTGTCACCTTTGGCATATAACTGACCTACCATCGAAGAGATGTTTGGCTTAAAAAAGCCATTGCCTATAATCAGGAAAAATAGGCCTGACCACATAAGAATATTGGCTAGTGGTAAATTACCAGCATAGGTGCTTGCAGATCCAAAGAGGAATAATTGGCCCAAAGCCATCACAAAACCACCAAAAATGATGCAATTTCGATTGCCCCAATAGCGATCAGAAATATATCCCCCGAACATGGGAGTGAGGTAACTTAATCCGAGAAAACCACCATATAAGATAGATGCCTCATTTTGTTTAAATGCCAATGCGCTAACTAAGAAAAGAGATAAAATGGCGCGCATGCCATAAAAATTGAATCGTTCCCACATTTCAGTGGTAAAAAGTACATAGAGTCCTTTCGGATGCGCTGTAGAATTTTGTGTCATAAAATAGGTTGTTGATAATCTCCCGGCAAGTTAAAATAGTTTGATTGAATCTCTCTAAACTAAACTGATAAAATTTGCAGATTGAACGAATCAATTTTGAAAAAAGATGTGAAACCTTTTTCGTAATATTGTTGGTTCAAATCGTTAACTAGAAAATGTTTCATGGGTAAGATTATCGCGATTGCAAATCAAAAGGGTGGAGTGGGCAAGACGACCACAGCGATTAATTTGGCTGCGAGTCTAGCTGCCCTCGAATTTAAGACACTTTTAATCGATGCGGATCCTCAGGCTAATTCTACATCTGGTCTAGGATTTAACCCCAAAGAAGTCACGCGCAGTATCTACGAATGTATGGTAGGCATTGCTGCCGTAGGTGAAAGTATTCTTGCAACTGAAGTCCCTTTTCTTGATATAATCCCTTCACACATCGATTTAGTAGGTGCTGAAATCGAAATGATTAACCTGAAAAATAGAGAAGGTAAAATGAAGGATGCACTAGCATCGATTAAAGATGATTATGATTTTATCATTATGGACTGTTCTCCTTCCTTGGGTTTAATCACCATAAATAGCCTTACGGCGGCAGATTCTGTCATTATTCCCGTTCAATGCGAATATTATGCCTTGGAAGGTTTGGGTAAACTTTTGAATACAATTAAGATCATTCAGTCTCGATTGAATCCACAATTAGTCATCGAAGGAATCTTGTTAACTATGTATGACTTGCGTTTGCGCTTATCAAATCAAGTCGTGAACGAAGTAAATTCTCACTTTAAAAATATGGTGTTTGAGACAATCATTCCGCGGAATATTCGTTTGTCAGAATCACCTAGTTTCGGTATTCCTGCCATTTTGCATGATGCAGATAGCAAAGGATCAATCAGTTATTTAAATTTAGCGAAGGAAATTATTCGCAAGAATGGTTTACTTCAAACGGTATAAGTTGTCGTATATGAGCAAGCAGGAGCAAAATAAAAAGCGCATAGGTTTAGGTCGTGGTTTAGGGGCTTTATTAGAAGATTCCGAAAATCTTCAAAGTTCTGCTAGTCAATCTGGCTCGCTCATGGGTGGATTAGATGGAGTTAATTTAATGGAAGAGATTCCATTGGCTTACATTGAAACAAATCCATACCAGCCGCGTGAGTATTTTGAGCAGGCGGCCTTGGAAGATTTAGCTGAATCCATTCGTGTTCACGGTATCATTCAGCCGATTACTGTTCGGAAAACTGGTGCACGTAGTTATCAACTAATTTCAGGTGAACGCAGATTGCAAGCTTCGAAATTGGCTGATTTATCGCGTATTCCTGCGTATGTACGTACGGCAGATGACCAACAAATGATTGAAATGGCCCTGATTGAGAATATTCAGCGTGAAAATTTAAATGCCATTGAAATCGCTTTGTCATATAAGCGTTTAATGGAAGAGTGTCAGTTAAAGCAAGAAGATTTAGGTGCGCGTGTAGGTAAGAATAGGTCTACGGTGACGAATTACATGCGTTTATTGAAATTGCCGGTGCACATTCAATTAGCCATCCGGGAGAATAAGATTTCCATGGGACATGCGCGTTGTTTGATTTCAGTAGAGAATCCGACACTGCAGCAACAATTATTCTCCAAGACAATCGCGGAGGAATGGTCTGTTCGTAAATTGGAAGATGCCGTTCGTCAGTCAGCCGCAGGTAAAGTGGATGCGAACCCGCAGGTCAGTAAGGCGGTAAATGCCGAAGAATTACGTTCGTGGCAGCGCCAATTAACCGATCATTTCAAACTGCCCGTTTCATTAAAAATGGATGATTCAGGAAAAGGAGAAGTGAAGTTGTTGATCAAATCTGCAGCGGATTTGAAGCGCTTATTGGAATCTATCCAGTCCTAAATTTATGCGCTACCTTGTTTTTTTTCTTGTAGTATGGCTAGGCATGTCGATCGATTTGCGCGCAATCCCTGTGGATTCAGTAGCGCAAAAGGACTCGGTTGTAGCTAAGCCAGTTCACAAGATTATTCCACGTGTTGCGACCATTAGATCCCTCATTTTTCCAGGTTTAGGTCAAGCATACAATCGTCAATATTGGAAATTGCCTTTGGTTGCCGGGGCGTTTGTTACGTTGGGGGTGATTGCCAACTACAATCAGGAGCGTTACCAGAAGTATAGAGCTTTTTATTATATCGTTTCCCCGCGGGCAGATGATCCCAAATATATTCCGCCTAGTACGGTTTCCGTAGTTTACGAAGATGGTTTGGCGCGTGATTTAGATGTCAATCAGTTGAAGCGAATTAATGACGGATTTCGTCGAAATCGAGATTATACTTATATTGGCATGGTTGTGGCGTGGGCATTTAATGTGATTGATGCGAATGTAAGTGCACATTTAAAGACTTTTGATGTCTCAGATGATATTAGTTTACAGGTAAAGCCTATCCTTGATTTTGACCCTTTGTCAAAAGGTTTGGTATCACGAGTGACTTTATCTCTTAATTTTAAAAAATGAATGCTATGCGAATTGTCCTAATTGGATATGGAAAGATGGGAAAGGAGATTGAGCGCTTAGCGCTTGGTCGCGGTCACACCATTGTTGCGCGAATCGATGTTGACAATGCTCATGAGTTAGCCAATTTAACTTCGCAAGAGGCAGATGTAGCGATTGAGTTTTCAAATCCAGCTTCAGCATTCACGAATATTTTGACATGTATCAAAAAGCAAATCCCAGTTGTTTGCGGGACAACCGGTTGGCTAGAAAAGAAAAGTGAAATTGAACAAGCCACTGCTGCAAACAATGCAACTTTTTTTTATGCATCTAATTACTCCATTGGGGTAAATTTGTTTTTTCAATTGAATCGTACCTTGGCCAAATTAATGGCGCCACACCAAGCATACGATATCTACACAAATGAAATACACCATTTAGAAAAAAAGGATTCACCTTCGGGTACGGCCATTACGTTAGCTGAAGGCATCATCGACGCGTATGCTGAACGTACCAAATGGGTAAATAACGAAATTCCACAACCCAATGAAGTGCCTATTTGGTCGCAACGGGAATCCACAATTCCAGGTACGCATACCGTGAAATATATTTCTAAAGTAGATCAAATCGAGATTACACACGAAGCGTTTAGTCGGGAAGGGTTTGCCTTAGGAGCCGTCATTGCTGCTGAGTGGATTCAGGGTAAAAAAGGTATTTTGGGCATGGAAGATATGTTGAAATAAGTACACCTACATTCATTGATTTTAAATTTATACACTAGACATGAAGTCACCAGAAACAAATAAACCAACAAACAAATCTGCTTTTAGAGAGTGGTTGGATTCCGTTATGTTTGCCGTAGTTGCCGCTACGTTAATTCGATTTTTCTTATTTGAAGCCTATACAATTCCCACTCCATCGATGGAGAGTTCTTTGATGGTGGGTGATTTCTTATTTGTAAGTAAAATGCATTACGGTGTTCGTACGCCAAAAACGCCTTTGCAGTTGCCTTTGACACATCAAAAAATTTGGTTCACTAACTTACCCTCGTATTTACGTTGGATTGAATTACCTGTATATCGTTTGCCTGGATTTACTGACGTGAAGAAAGGGGATGCGGTGGTATTTAATGCGCCTAATTTTGAAGAAGATGGAGATGCTCCATTAGACTTACGTACGTTTTATGTAAAACGTTGCGTAGGTACGCCAGGTGATGTATTGGAGGTGAGGGACCAACAAGTTATCGTGAATGGTAAGCCAATGGATAACCCAGAACGCATGCAGCATCCGGTTTTCATGAAAACAAAGGAAAATTTAGACGAGGCGTTTTTTGATACCTATGGTATTCGAAATTCTCCAGATGCAAGTTATGATTCTGCAGATTGGTTGCCATTAGCTGACTCTTCTAATCAGTTGGTTGGCTATAAATTAAACACCTCTAAGAAGCATATCGACGAAATCAAAGCGTTGCCTTGGGCGAAGTCATTTGATTTTGATTCATTTAAAGATCCTAAAGGAGTCACATTTATTGATATGTTTCCCCATGATACGGTGCAGTTTAAGTTTAATCGCGACTGGTATGGTCCGATTAAAATTCCAGCGAAAGGAATGACGGTCACCTTAGATTCCAAGAATGTAGCTTTTTATCAAGAGGCTATTCGTACCTATGAAGGTAATTCAGGTATTGAGTTGCAAGGCGGTAAATTGATTCAGGATGGTCAAGTTTTAAAAACCTATACTTTCAAGCAAAACTATTACTTCATGATGGGAGATAATCGCCACAATTCAGCTGATTCACGTTTTTGGGGATTTGTTCCTTCTGAAAATATCGTAGGTAAAGCGGTTTTTGTTTGGATGTCGCTAGATCCGAATAAAGGTTTATTCTCCGGAAAGATTCGCTGGAGTCGAATTTTCAGATTCGTCGACTAACAAAAAAGGCTTCCCGAGGGAAGCCTTTTTTGATTACAATACCTTGAGAACAAAACCCTTCAAGTAATTACTTTCTGGGTGGAAAAGATTGATGGGATGATCTGGTCCCTGGGTCATTTGATGAATGACTTGTATTTCACGGCCAACGGCGATTCCGGCAGCGACAAGCATGTTGTAGAACAATTCGCGGGTGATCACTTGCGAACAAGAATAGGTAAATAGTAAGCCGTTCTTCTTGATTTTACGTAGCGCAAGCTCATTGATTTTTTGATATCCTTGTAATGCTTTGTGTTTTGCATTCATAGATTTCGCAAATGCGGGAGGATCTAACACAATGATGTCAAAGTCGGTTTCACAGTTTCTTAAATAGGGGAGTGTTTCTCCTACGATTGCTTCGTGACTTTTGGTTTCCATTTTGTTCAAACGGATGTTCTCATGAACTAAATCAATGGCTTTGGCAGAGGCATCTAAAGAAACAACTGAATTTGCACCCGCTTGCAAGGCGTATAATGAAAAACCTCCTGAGTAGCAGAACGTATTTAAAATGTCTTTTCCTGCTGCATAATGTGCTAATAGTTTCCGATTGTCTCGTTGGTCTAAGAAAAAGCCTGTTTTCTGACCCGTAATCCAGTTGATGGAGAATGAGATGCCATTTTCTTGTACCGTATAAGGAACCTTTACTTCTCCATGAACAAATGCATTCGTACAGTTTTGTGCGTATTCAGTAGGTAAAGTCTCACGTGATTTATCATAAATGGCCTTTACCTTTTTACCTAAGGTTTTTAAGATAGCAGCGACAATTTCATCGCGATCCCGATGCATACCGATAGTGTGCGCTTGAAATACAATGACGTCTTTGTAGAGATCCATAATTAAGCCCGGGCAGCCATCTCCTTCGCCATGAATCAAACGAAAAGCGTTTGTTTTAGGCAAATTCAACAATAAGCGTAGGTCCCAGGCATTTTGGATGCGGTTTTCCCAAAAGGCTGATTTATCGCTGATGGGCTCAAATGAGCAGATTTTAACTGCAATACTTCCATGGTGAAAGTGTCCCGTTCCTAAAAATTCATCGCGAGACGAAAGTACATTAACCCAATCCCCATCTTGTAAATTTGGACTTTGTTTTTGAATGGCTCCTGAAAATACCCAGGGATGAAATCGTTTAACAGGGGCGTCTTTGCCAGCTTTGAGTTGAATGAATTTTTCTGTCATGCTGCAAAATTGCACAAAATTATTTAAAGTCGGGTTGGCCAGCTTCCAGCCAGGCTGAATACCATACATTCCCCACGTGCTGAATGGCCTCATTAAATTGCGTTTCAATTTGATGGTTTAAAAGCTTATGGTATTCTTTTACATAGGCGGGTGCGTAGGTTTTGGTCAGTATAGAACCCTTTTTTAGGAATAAATATTTGGCTTGAGGTTTGGTTCGGGCGTTGAGTTCAGCCTCTTGTAGGAGCAGGTTTTTTACGTGTGTATGTGCTTGAAGTATCCAATTCCACGTTTCCTTTTGTAGATCCGGGATATAAATCGCGGGTGCCGACCAATCTTCTAGGTCCGCCTGAAGCATTTCGGGTATTTTGGATTCCCAAAACGCATGTATTCCGACTTGATTCGATTTTTGACCGTCGTAATTGGAGGTGGTATGTAATGGAACATGGGCATCTGCGATGTAATGGCCTAGTTCTGCCGACAGTTTGATCACTTGTAGGGTATCTCGGTTCAAAAAAGCATATTTTAGCCTATTTTTCATGATGGGAATAATCCAGGGTACGATGCCATGTTGCTGTAAGGTGTCTTTGGTATAGATTAGGCTTGCTTTTTCAAAGGTGAGATAGGCTATGCGATTCAGTTCATATTGATCTAAATCAATGTAATGCCGCGCGGCTTCTTCATCCAGCGTATGTCTTCGTTGATCGGGTAATACGGATAGGCTCTCAATAGCCCTGATATGCCGTTTGTACAAACGATTCATCGATTCAGGAAGCGTGAAAACAGCGAGGTGGTTAATCCGTTTATGGGCAAAAAAACCCCAAGAATAGGCAGGGTAGGTGTAAAATAGGCATATTTGAAGTGCGAGTACCTGCATGAATAAAATTTTGAATGATGTATTGTGATTTCTAATCATTTTGTTTAATTTTGCAATTCAATTTTACAGAAAAGAGAATTTTTTAGAAGATGGCAAATCATAAATCAGCATTAAAGCGTATCCGTGCAAATGAATCAAAGCGTTTGCGTAACCGTTATCAACATAAATCAACGCGTACGTTGGTTAAGAAATTAAGACTTACAACGGATAAAGCGTTGGTTTCAGACTTATTCAAACAAGTATCTTCAGCGTTAGATAAATTAGCGAAGAAGAACATCATCCATAAAAATAAAGCAGCTAATCAGAAATCGAAATTAGCTAAGTTGGTGAACAAAATCGCTGCTTAATACTTTATTATCAAGTACTTGGAAAACCTCGCATCTCGCGGGGTTTTCTTGTTTATGCCTGTTACCTTCGGGCATGTATTCAACCAAAATTTCTGCTTTGCGTGTGGAGGAACGTCCACGCGAGATATTAGCTAATCAGGGCAAGGAGTTTCTTCGTTCAGAAGAATTGCTAGCTATTTTGATTGGATCTGGTTTGCCAAGTCTTTCTGCTCTTGGGATAGCTCAGTCGATCTTAAGCGCAATCGATTTTGACTTAAATCGACTAGGTCGTTTCACCGCATCTGATTTTATGCAATTTAGGGGTATTGGAAGCGCCCGCGCTTCGATACTGATTGCGGCACTTGAGTTGGGTCGCAGGCGAGCAGCCTATTTAGTGCCTGAAGAAGTACATAGGATAAAAAGTTCACATGATGCCTTTCAGGTTCTTTATCCCAAGTTTATGGATTTGGATCATGAGGAGTTTTGGGTGGTACATTTAAATCGTGCCGCGCGCCTGTTGAAGTTGGAACGTATCAGTGCCGGTGGAATTGCGGGTACGGTTGTAGATGTTAAAATGATTTACAAGTCGGCCATTGCACAACACACATCGACGCTGATTTTAGCACACAATCATCCCTCTGGTCAAAAGCAAGCTAGTCAAGCAGACCGCGATGTAACAAAAAAAATTGTGGAAGCTGGAAAACTATTTGAAATTATCGTAGCCGATCATTTAATCATGACGGGTAATTCCTATGTAAGTTTTGCAGATGCAGGATGGATTTAAAAAAAGAGGCGATTATTTGCCTCTTTCCTTGTAGATTTTTTGAAGTTTTGATCCCACGACAATTGAAATCGCGAACAAAATAATAAAAAATGCTGCTCCTGAATATCCCATAGTGTTTTAATATTTATGCAAAAATAATCAATTTGTTTAAAGTAAGCCCTTTGTACTAGGTAAAGAATTTAAATTTTTCACGTCGCGTTCTGCCGCCATGCGAATTGTCTTCGCAAAAGCTTTGAAGATAGCTTCAATTTTATGATGCTCATTTTCACCGGATGCTTGAATGTTTAAATTACACTTAGCTGCATCTGAGAACGATTTGAAAAAATGAGAGAACATTTCGGTAGGCATTTCACCAATCATCTCCCGCTTGAAGGTAGCGTCCCATACCAACCAATTTCTGCCGGAGAAATCTATAGCTACCTGTGCCAAACATTCATCCATCGGTAATAAAAATCCGTACCGATTAATACCGCGTTTATCGCCTAATGCTAATGCGAATGCTTCGCCTAGTGCGATGCCCGTATCCTCTATCGTGTGGTGTTCGTCGATGTGTAAATCGCCTTGAACGCGCACCGCTAAGTCCACATTGGCGTGTTTGGCGATTTGATCAAGCATGTGATCGAAAAAGCCAAGTCCAGTTTGGTTATTTGCCTTACCCGATCCATCTAAATTTAACTCGATGGCAATTTTAGTTTCATGGGTATTGCGTTCGTGCGTAACCCGACGTGCCGGCAATTTGAAAAATGCATAAATGTCATCCCAATGCGTGCATTGCAAGGCTACCGAATCCTGCAATGTATCATTCCCAATATAGATAGCTTGGGCGCCTAGGTTTTTAGCTAATTGAATATCGGTTTCACGATCACCCAATACATAAGAATTTGCTAAGTCGTATTCGGAAGTGAAATAGCTTGCCAACATTCCTATGCCGGGTTTACGGGTAGGTAGATTATCTGCTGGAAAACTACGGTCGATGTGTATGTTTGAAAAATGGATACCTTCGCCCGCAAGAATAGCCAACATTTTATTGTGTGCAGGCCAAAAAGTATCTTCTGGAAATGATGCAGTTCCTAATCCATCTTGATTTGTCACCATGACCAATTCGAAATCAAATTCATCATTGATTTTCTTCAAATTCGAAATGGCATGTGGTAGAAATTCAAGTTTTTCAAAACTGTCAACTTGTTGGTCTACCAAAGGTTCCACGATCAATGTTCCATCGCGATCGATAAATAAAACTTTTTTCATAGCACAAAGGTAAATGATTGTACTTATTTACATGGATAAAAAATAAAAATAAGGTAATTTCGCATCTGAAATTAATCATATGAGCCAATTATTTAGTGTATTATCGGAGGAGGAAAAACAGCATATCCAGAAACGGGTAGCTGGGATGCTGCAGGAGACAGAAGATAAGGTCGCTGAATTATTTCCTGTTTGGGAGGCTATCATTTTAGGCGGTTTGTTGAAATTGGTTCGGAATCGGATTCGATTTAATGCACTTTATAATTTCATTTTACAGAAACCAATTCCCGTTGAATCTATTGAAGCTTATGTAGGCAAGACTACAGATGAATATGATGTAGATACGATTATGCGATTTGGCGAAGGGATGATGAGTATTTTGGTTCCTGATAAGAAAAGTGCCATTGCGATGTTGTTATCGCGAGATTTGGGTTGCAAAAGTTCTTCTGTATTAAAGGGCCTTACCTTGTTTTTTGGCTTTTATGGGTATAAATTAAAGCAAACGGATTATCCTGCCCTGAAGGATTGGAAAGCATATAGTGCGTTCTATTTGGGAATGAAATCTGATTTCAATGCCTTGTGTTCAGGGAAAGTTCAATATACCATTTCAGATATTTTATTGCTTTCAGATATTCTTAAGGTTGACCCTATGGTTACCTATGTGGATGATAGCGAAAGCCATGTAGATGCGTCTACCGGTTTATTGCAGCGCATCACGTTACCGATGATGCTCTCTGTTGTAGGGGTTATTTTATTAGGAGGATTTGTTATTTGGTATACTACTTTTCGAACGCTTGAAGATGAAGATAATGTTGCCGAAACAGAAGAAATAATCCCAATTGATAGTTTAACGAAGTTGAATGATAGTCTAACTCAGGCTGTTTTAGACTCCAATCGGTTGAAAGCAGATTCGTTGACAACCTTAGTTTGGCCAGATGGTAAACCATTTGACCTGCCAAAGACTTCAGTTCTAGTCCCAGTTCACCAATTTCTACTGGATTCTACTCAAAAAGAGACCACGGAGTTTAGTGTAGGTGAATTGCAATTCGATGCGCAATCTGATTTACTTTTACAGCCCAATGACCTCGTGTTTAAACGTTTGGCAGAAGGTTTGTATACGTTCAAAAACGTGCATGTAAAATGGGTGGTCAATTCAGGAAAAGATGATCGAGCATCGCTTAAGCGAGGATTTGTGTTGAAGAATCGTTTGGTAGGTGAGGGGGTCGCTCCGGGACGTATTGAGGTAAAATCATCAGACCCTTCCGTGTCATTTTCAGGCGGAGAAGCGCAGGTTTATCTGTTGCTGGTTAAATAGCATTTATTAAAATAGTGCAATTCGTTTGCTTTCTGTAGTAAGTATGCGTACTTTTGTGGCTTATTAGTACAAATGCATCCGCATAAATCGATTACAAGAGATTGTAAATCCCTTACCAGACAGTTTAGAGGGCTATTAGGTTTAATTACGGATGTGTTAGGGCATCATAATTAAACAAGAAAATCATGAGTGAAAAAATTCGCTTTGATAGTCTTCCTTTGTCGGAAGGTATCCAAGAAGCAGTAAAAGAAATGGGTTTTGAATTTGCTTCTCCCATTCAATCAGAAGCTATTCCCTATGTTTTAGAGGGTCGTGACGTCATCGGACAAGCACAAACAGGTACAGGTAAAACTGCCGCGTTTGGTATTCCGATGATTGAGCACATCGTTCCATTCGAGAAGTTCGTTCAAGCAATTATTTTATGTCCTACCCGTGAATTAGCGGTTCAAGTTTCTGAGGAAATGAAGAAACTGGCTAAATACACGAAAGGCGTTTGGGTGACTACGGTATACGGTGGTGATTCAATTGATCGTCAAATTAAGTCGTTGAAGGCGGGGGCCAACATTGTTGTGGGAACTCCAGGGCGTGTGATTGACTTAATTGAGCGTCGTGCATTGAAGCTCCAACAAGCTTCTATGATTGTTTTGGATGAGGCAGATGAAATGTTAGATATGGGTTTCCGTGAGGATATCGAAAGTATCTTACAAGAAATGCCAAACGAGCGCCAGACAGTCTTATTTTCTGCGACTATGTCGAAGCCTATTTTGGGATTGACTAGTCGTTATTTGACAGATCCTAAATTAGTGAAGGTCGTTAAAAACGAAATCACGAATGTCAACATCGAGCAATTGTATTTTGATGTGAAGGGTCGTGCGAAGATGGAGGTTACGACGCGTTTGATAGACTTCTATGCATTGAAGTTGATGTTGATCTTCTGTAACCAGAAGAAACGTGTGGACGAGGTGGTTGAAGAACTAGTTTCTCGTGGCTATGCTGCGGAAGGTTTACACGGTGATTTACGTCAAAGCCAACGGACTCAAGTAATGAACCGTTTCCGTAATGGAAATGTGTGTATTTTGGTGGCTACTGACGTAGCTGCACGTGGATTGGACGTGGACAATGTGGACGCTGTAATCAATTACGATATCCCATTAGATGAAGAATATTACGTACACCGTATCGGTCGTACAGGTCGTGCTGGTAAATTCGGTAAGGCATTTACCTTGGTAGTAGGTTCTGAGCGCAATCGTTTGCGTGAAATCATGAACTACACCAAAGTGAAAATTGACAAAGGTGTTATCCCTTCATTCACGGATGTAGTCGGCATTAAAAAAGGCATGTTTATTGAGCGTGTGGCGGCTACCATCAACGAGGGTGATTTAGAAGTATTCTCTGATTCATTAGAAAACTTACAGCATGCTGGTTTTTCTACTGAGCAAATTGTTGCTGCCTTAGTTAAAATGAACATGGGTATCCAGAAGAATGAATTTGGTGATGAAAATTTAGAAGGTGAATTCGAACGTCAATCACGCAAGTTTGGTCGTGAGGAGCGTGGCGGAGGTTTCCGCGATCGTGATTCACGTGGTGGAGAACGTCGTGGTGGCGGTCGTTTTGATCGTGAATCTCGTGGTGGTTATGGAGACCGTGGTGGAGATCGTGGCGGTCGTTTTGAAAGAGGTTCTGATCGCGGCAGTGGCCCACGTGGACCACGTGTTGACCGGGAAGGAAAACCATACAAAACGGACGAAAACATGGTACGTATGTTCGTGAATATTGGCTTTAATGAGAAAATTTCTCCTTCCAATATCGTTGGCGCTTTTGCTGGCGAAACAGGAATTCCAGGAAATGTATTAGGTCAAATTCAAATTGAGAATAAGCATAC
>CAIUGL010000084.1 GCA_903898715.1 uncultured Cytophagaceae bacterium | reverse complement strand
GAAGCTACGCCAATTTCCGGTCCGGCATGCGTATAGGCACCCGCGTGCGATAAGCGTGCGATGGAGGAACCTACTGCATTGACTACGCCAAAAATAAAAGCACCCTGTTCTTTAGCCCGTTCAATGGCAACTAACGTATCTGCCGTTTCGCCACTTTGTGAGATGGCTAAAATGATGTCTCCTGGTCCGATAACCGGATTTCGGTAGCGAAATTCCGAGGCGTATTCCACTTCAACGGGGATCCGACAAAGCGTTTCAATCATGTATTCGGCGACGAGGCCGGCGTGCCAACTGGTTCCACAGGCCACGATTACGATGCGTTTGGCTTGCGCAAAAACAGATAAATGTTGTTCAACACCCGCTAAGGTTAACGTCATATTTTCACTGTCCAAACGTCCACGCAAACAATCTGTTAAACTGGCTGGTTGGTCGAAAATCTCCTTCAACATAAAATGGTCATAACCTCCTTTTTCAATTTGGGCTAATTCCATGTCTAGCTGCTGGATATAAGGAGTGATCGGTTCATTACCCAGGTTTTTCAGGATGATTTCATCCGGAGAAATAATGGCCAATTCATAGTCATTGACATAAATTACTTGCTTAGTATACTCGATAATAGGCGAGGCGTCAGAGGCTAGAAAGTGTTCACCTTCCCCGACACCGATCACGAGCGGACTTCCTTTGCGCGCCGCAATCAAGCGATTAGGAAAACCCTCTTCGATAACAATAATTACATACGCTCCCACCACTCGTTTAAGCGCGATGCGCATGGCTTCCTCGAGTGATGACTGGTTGTTTTTTTGAATTTCTTCTATGAAATTAACCAATACCTCCGTATCCGTTTCGCTTTCGAAGGTGTATCCTTTTTGGATTAACTCCTGCTTCAAAGAGGCATAATTTTCGATAATCCCATTATGGACTAAGGTCAATTTTCCCGAATTCGATTTGTGTGGATGGGCGTTTGCATCCGATGGTTCACCGTGTGTGGCCCAGCGCGTATGGCCGATGCCCACAGTAGCCGTTTGTGTAATTGGATCTGTCCAAGCCTCCAATTCAGCTACCCGACCTTTTCGCTTAAAACTCGTGACCTGATCTCCATAAAGTGCGATTCCTGAACTGTCATATCCGCGGTATTCCAAACGTTTTAATCCCTTTAGGATAATTGGGTAAGCGGCTTGGTGGCCGATATAAGCGACAATTCCACACATATAGATTGATTTTTAGGGCGAATTTTAGAAGCACAAATATCTTGAAATATCGGCTTAAATGCAAGAAACCGGTAAACGCTGCCGGGGTCTGAAGACCCCGGCAGCGTTACGCAAAGAAGTACTATTTCGCCAGCTTAACTACCTAAAACCTGATTATTTTCACATTTTTAGCCCTTTTTAGGCGCTTTTTTGAGCTATTTAACCTAATTTTAAGTCACAGGTTGTTGAGGTCCTGACCCCGACAACCTGAACAAAACCCTCCAGAATCATGAAGAAACTTATATTATTCCTATTCGTATCGTTAAGCCTTCAAACCGCTCACGCCCAAGACTTACGTGTGGAACCACTCAGCTGGTGGACGGGCATGAAAAATAGCCAACTACAGCTAATGATCCACGGAAAGGACATAAAAGGGAGCGAGGTAATTGCCAAAAAGCCAGGTTTAAAGATTGTGAAAGTGCATTCGGCCGACAGCCCAAATTACCTTTTTATCGACTGTGAAATCTCGAAAAACACCCCGGCAGGGACTTATCCCATTGACCTAAAAAAAGGCGGTAAAATCATCCATCACATCGATTATTCCTTACAAGCACGCGATAAAAATTCTGCAAATCGCCCTTCATACAGCACAAAAGACGTCATCTACCTAATCACGCCAGATCGTTTTGCCAACGGTGACCCATCGAATGATGCAGCACCTGGATACCGCGAGCCCAATCCCGCACGTAATGAAATGTACGGACGCCACGGTGGGGATATCAAGGGTATAACAGACCGGTTGGATTACATTCATGACATGGGCTTCACCGCGATTTGGAGCTTGCCGGTACAAACCAATGACCAAGCAAAGGAAAGCTACCATGGTTACGCCATTACAGATCATTATGCGATTGACCCGCGTTTTGGCACCAACGAAGATTATAAAAATTTATCTGTAAAAGCTGGCCAAAAAGGCATCAAAATCATCATGGATGTCGTATTAAATCACTGCGGAGATGGCCACTGGTGGATGAAAGATTTTCCATTCAAGGATTGGATAAATTTTGATGGAAAGTTTGTCTCGACCACCCATCGCAGAGAAACGGTGCAAGATCCACACGTGTCCAAATTCGATGCGAAGATGCAGTCAGAAGGTTGGTTCGTGCCCGCCATGCCTGATTTGAATCAAAAAAACCCGTTCATGGCCAAATATTTGATTCAAAATACGATTTGGTGGATTGAATATGCCCATTTAGGTGGCATTCGAATTGATACCTATCCATATTCCGAGAAGCTATTTGCGGCGCAATGGTCAGATGCCGTTTTGGCGGAATACCCTAACCTCAATCTGGTAGGTGAAGAATGGTCCTCAAATCCAATCATCACGTCCTATTGGCAAAAAGGAAAAGTGAATCGCGATGGATTTAAATCGTCCTTGCCGGCTTTAATGGACTTCCCATTGCAGAATGCATTGACAGAATCCATGAACGAAAATGACCAAGAATGGGGAAAAGGGCTAAATAAACTGTACAATGTCTTGTCAAATGATTTGATTTATGCCAATCCAGATAATTTGGTGGTCTTCGGCGACAATCATGACATGTCTCGTTTTTACACCCAAGTGAAACATGACCAAGCATTATTTCGTATGGGTATCACGTTTTTAATGACCACGCGTGGTATTCCACAGATCTTTTATGGTACCGAGAATTTGATGTCGAACCCAAAAAGCAGCGAGCATGGCGAAATTCGTGGTGATTTTTATGGCGGCTGGCCAGGCGATGCGAAAGATGCAGTGAGCCAAAAAGGGTTTACGGCCGACGAGAAAAGCACGCAGGATTTCTTTAAAAAGTTATTGAATTGGCGGAAAAATAACTCTGTGATTCATGAGGGCAAATTGCTTCATTTTGGGCCAGAAAATGGCGTTTATGTATATTTTAGATATACGAATACAGGAAAAGTGATGGTGGTTCTAAATAAAAATGCCCAAGAAAAAGTCATTGATCTCGCCAAATTTGCAGAAATTATTCAACCCGGCATGGCCGTTAAAGAGGTTATGACGGATAAACAATTTACCTTAGGAGCCAACCTAAGCGTTGCCGGAAAAACGGCCATGATTTTAGAAGTGCATTAAACGCGTAAAAAAATAAAACCCGAAAGGGCCTAGTTCTAATCAAATTATACATGTTTCGTAAAATCGCCTACGGTTTTTGCCTACTGCTGCTGCATGCACTTTGGTGTAGTCCCCCAGCACAGGCCGTAGCTGATAGCTATCATCCCCGCAAGTTTTCAAATCATGCCCAATACGCTGATTTTGACGCCATGTGGCAAGATTGGGATCAAAAGTATCGATCAGATGAAGGCTATTTTTCATTTGCCAATGTAGCCGACCTTGAGGCTATCCTAATTGGACATTTACAAAAAGCACGAAAAGAGAAAGACCTGCCCAAGGTGGTCCGTGTGCTCTTGCCATTGTCGATGGTCTACCACAATCAAGCTAAATTTGACCAAGGTCTACCCTTGTTGGAATGGCTTTTTCAACACCTCCCCCTGGTTCCTAAACATTACCATCGCGACGTATACATTAAATTGGAAGAGGAATATCGAGGAAAAAATCTACTCGAAAAGGCCATCGTTATTCGGCAGAAGCGAATCGAAAAGGGCTACATTAAAACCTTTTGGGAAATTTACCGCGATTGCGGCTTATACGAAGATGCCATCAAAGATTATCGGGCCAATCAGCCTTTCCCCGCTAAATTGGAACTCAGACGCGTATATTATTATGATCGCCTAGGCAACTTATATCTATTGAATGGCCAAATAGATCAAGCCTTTCAACAGTATACCAAAGGTGCCGAACAAATCCAGTTATTGATACAGTGGAATAGAAAATCTAAACAATACTTGCCGCGTGAGCTGAATTTCTGGCGAGGCGATTTTAAGGGTAAGTTGGTCATTTGTCGTATCAAAAAAGGGATTTATACCCATGCGATCCAGACATTAAAAGAAGATTTGGCCTTGACAAAAGACGATATCGATCATCAAATTCAAAGTATGATTGTGTTAAGTCAATGTTTCATTCACGCCAAACAATACCCCGTTGCCAAAATTTACCTGGATTCAGCCAATCGTTACATGCGTGGAAAAGTGATTCGGCCCTTAAAAATTGAGTTGCTAGCGACCTATGCTGCGTATCATAAGTCGGTCAGTCAATCAGATTCTGCCTTTTATTTCTTGAAAGCACAATACAATTATCAGGATAGTTTGAACGAGACCATGAATCGAAATAAGTCGGTGTTGTTATTGGGCCAACTCGAAGTGACGAAACGGCGTGCAGAGCTTTTGGCTTCTAAAAATGACCTGTTGAAACTAACTAAGATTTCAGAGGTCCAACAAGTTCAAGTGCGCAGTTTGATTTTATTGGTGATTATCATGCTGGTCTCAGTCCTTGTTTCCATCATTATCATTCGACAAAAATACCTGCTAAATGTTCGTGCAGAACAAATCGTTTTGCAGAATAGTCGGAACGAAATTTTACTCAAAGAATTACATCATCGGGTTAAGAATAACCTGCAAGTGATTTACAGTCTATTGAATTTACAAAAGCGACGCGTTAGAAATAAAGAATCAAATGAGCTGATTCGCTCCATGCAAAATCGGATTCAAACCTTTGCCCTCGTGCATTCAAACTTACACAATACCCAAGAATTTGAATTTGTGAATGTCAAAGAGTACATAGAGACCTTGGTTGCGCATTTGATTTTAGTTTTCCAACATGAGGAAGATATTCCTGTGACCATTCAGTATGATATCGATACGGAGCTCCAATTAAGTTTGGAGAAAATCACCTCGTTTGGTTTAATCCTAAATGAAATCATTTCGAATGCATTTAAATATGCATTTACACAGGTAAAGAATGGCATTTTGACGATTCGCGTGCAGCGTCAAGGGGCTAAGATTAGTATCGTCATTTCGGACAATGGGCCGGGGAAGGAGTCTGATTTGACAGATTCGGGCCAATTAGGCATGAAACTAATTACACTCATGTGCAAGCAAATGGATGCTACGCACGAAATGCGGGCAGACGGTGGAATCATTCACCAAATAACGTTTAACTATATCTAGATGGGGAATAATCGAATTTTGGTTTTGGAGGATGAGGTAATTGTTGCGATGGATCTTCAAGAAATTTTGGAAAAATCTGGTTTTGAGGTGACGATAGCCCATAATTACGTGGAAGCTTTTACGATTCTAGTCGACTGGAAACCACAGTTGGCTATCTGCGACATAGACCTTGGGCAAGGTAAAACGGGCATTGAATTTGCCTTGGATGCCAAAAGTCGGGTGCCTTCACTAGAAGTTATCTTTTTGACGGCCTTTGGAGATCGGAATCATTTAGATCAAACCCATGAGTCAAGTCCAATAAACTACCTTGTTAAACCATGGAATGAAAGTCAAATCAGCATTTCAGTTGAAATGGCTTTTCAAGCTATCCATAAGAAATCGGGCGAAGGGCATGACTTTACGCCAGCCGAAAAGCGAATTTTGGAATTAATTGCGGCGCAAAAAAAGACCAAGGAAATTGCCGAAATACTTTTCATATCGGAGAAAACGGTGAAAAACCACCGCTATCATATTTCGAAGAAATTAGGCTTGTCGAATGAAAACAACAGCCTACTCTCCTGGGCGTTGAAAAACATGTAAATATGAGGCCCGGGCCTCATAGTCATCGGGAGGAAATTAGCGTTCCTTTGTAGAAATACTCCTCGTTCTAATAAATCCATATAAAGTGTCCTGATGCACATTCGGGACACTTTATTGTTTTTGTACTTTGATGGATTTTAGCCCATGGCTGAATTTGACCACATAGTTTCCTACGGGAACTTGGCTCAGCGGGATTTGATCTTTGGTTTGAAATTCCAATTTCCCCCACCAAATCCGACCTTGTAAGTCGATCAATTGCACCTGCAGGTTCGGGTAGATTTTCGTATCAAATTCTATTTGTACGTAATCCTGAGCAGGATTGGGAAAAATGCGTATACCGGATATCTCCTCTTCATTCCCTAAGATTAGCACTTGCTTATTTGCTGATCTGGGCACCATGCATCCAGCCGCACTTTTTATCTCTACGGCATAGGTTCCAGAAACCATGACCGTTAAATTTTGCTTGACTTCGCCAGGCATTAAGGTGCCATTTTGGAACCATTGGTAAGATCCTGCTGGTGAGGAAGTTAGCGTATTTTCGCTTAAGTTACTGATTTGAGGAATCGGCAATTGCTTCTCAAATGGACAATCATCTACTTTGTCCAAGAGCCCATCTGCATCACTATCGCGCTGATCTGAAGCGCAACCATTTTTGTCAACGGGGTTATTTGGGCTGGTATTTGGACATTTATCTTTCGCATTCACATAGCCGTCCGCATCATCATCAAAATAATTGTCATACGGCTCAATTAAAAAATGATCGAAGGCAAAGGCCCGCATTCCTGTTTGATTAGTTAATAAGGGAGCGGCAATTTGATAGCCTTTGGGATGATTATAAAATGACGGGGTATACGCAAGCGTGTCCGTGGTAGGTGGTTTTGAAAGCAACAAAGTCAATTCGTTGTCCTTCGCTTCTATACGTACTAATTCCGTAAAATTCGCATAAGGAAACGCGATAGGAGCAAAGAAGAAGTTATTTTTTAAACTTTGAGTTAGTTTATTTCCATTCCAATCAGTCACGGTCGAATCAGCCGGAATGCGGAGTTTTTGGCCTTTATCAAATGCTAAAATGATTTTTTTCTTGTCTTTACTCGCGAAATAAGCGCGTTGGATATTGGGACTTTCAATCTGGGGATTAGTCTCCGGACGGTATAAATCGGCCTCAAGTAAACGGTGTAATTCCGCGGCAGTTTGCGCATAACCTTCAGGCGAATAATGAATCCCATCATATCCTTTCGTCCCAATAGTGGCAAAACCCCTGATGAAGGTATCCGTTTGCGTGATCGATCGCTGCCCATCGCGGATGACACTTTGTATTGAAAGTTCACCGTGAAGGATGTTGATCTGTGGTAGGTATATTTTTTGAATGCTCGGGTATTCTTTTTTGAGTAATTCGGCGTGCTTTTTGAAATTGGCCAACCACTCCGGGGCGTTGCCGCTGGTTTCATTTTCGCCTTGCCGGTAAATGAATGCCTTCACTTGATTTGTGACACCGGCTTTTTGGCTGCGGTAAAGCAATTTTCCGCTAGATGTTTTTAGATCGAAGGGGTTTTCACTTCGGAAAAGATTGTATTCCATGGAAGAACCGCCGGAGCCGCCGTTGATGATGCAGATGGGGATTTTTTGCTTTTCAATCAGGAGGCGCTGGAGTTCGGAGGCGAAGAGGCCAACGTCCGATGGGCTATTGGAAATCGACCAAAGTGTATCCGCCGCATGGTAAGGCGTATAGTTTTCATAGTCTGGATTTCGGCCAAAGCTACGCGCATATTCGCCTTTATAGACTTTTGGGTGGTCCTTGCCCGTATACGAATTGGATTGGCCACTCACCAAAAAAACATCGCCGGCCACGATATTTTCACGGCGCGCGAGGAACGTGGAGTCCTTGCCGTTTAGCCAATATACATCTATATGGTATTCGGCTAATTCAGCTCGAATAGGAATGCGTATTGTAAAGTCCCCGGCTGTTTTTAGTGCGGTTTTGACATACGAGTAGGGGGAATTATTTTTTTTGACGTTAACCGAAATAGCGCCCGGTGTACCTGCATTCATCCGCCCTGAAATGGGAATGTATGCGATATTTTGAGCATCACGCGGGTAGAGCTGTAGATTTTGCGGCAGTTGATGAAAAGTGATTTGTTGGCCAACCAAGCCATGGTGTACACATACACTAATCAACAATAACGTGGGTATAAATTTCAAAACAGAGGAGAAGCTTTAAAGCGCTGTAAAGCTAAGCAATTTGTCAGTGAGTCCGCTCATAAATTAGTTAATGGTCAATCGGTTCAAATATGCAAAATGAGGCCTAGGGCCTATTGTGGTTAGCTGGAGAAGGTCGTTCCTTTGAGCAAGTAATATTCCTAGTTCTAATTTAATACGCGATTACCTAACCCTAATACCTTAAATTTATACAAAGCCTCTGCTAGGGATAGCGGGGGCTTTATTTTTTGGTATCTACATAGGTTTCTGGTGTTAAACACATTTGAAAATGTATGACAGGGTATGATATGACCAATAAATAATTAATTTTAGGCTAGCCAACGAAGCACTGTTATAAAATCCACGGTTGGCTTTTTTAATCCCCTTTTCACTGTCATGAAAAAAATTATCTTCTTAGTACTATTCAGCTACGTGGCCTTTGGCCAAACAAAATCTGACATTCAAGGCGCTTCTCGCCTGTTTGATTTAACCTTCACTTCTCAGGAAATTGACACGCTGTATTCAGATGTGTTGGATAACGTGGTGAATTACAAGGCAATGCATGGATTAAGTTTGGGGAATGAGGTGCCTTTAAGTTTATGGCAGAATCCAAGATTGCCTGGAATGAAGTTTGATGAAACGCAGCGTGCGGTGGTTTGGCCTACCGTGAAGGCTTCAATGCCTGCGAATAAAGCAGAGTTGGCGTTTTATTCGATTGATCAGCTCGCGTATTTGATTAAGACGAAACAAATTACCTCTGTTGCATTAACTCAATTTTTCATTGAGCGCATCAAGACCTATGGGGCTAGCTTACAGTGTGTGGTCAGCCTGCAGGAGGAAATTGCTTTGGCGCAAGCGCGTCAAGCGGATCGAGAAATTGCTGCCGGAAAATATCGGGGCTTGTTGCATGGAATCCCGTATGGCTTAAAAGATTTGTTTGCGGTGAAAGGAACTAAAACGACTTGGGGGGCGGCACCTTATCAAGATCAAGTGATTGAGGAGGATGCGTATGTATATGCCAAACTCAAAGAATCTGGGGCTGTCTTGGTGGCGAAATTCACGTTGGGTGCACTAGCGATGGGTGATTATTGGTTTGGTGGGAGAACAAAAAATCCGTGGAATTTGAATGTGGGTTCATCAGGTTCATCTGCAGGATCAGCCTCAGCCACAGTGGCGGGACTTGTCCCATTTGCGATTGGGACGGAGACATGGGGTAGTATTGTTTCGCCAGCAACGACTTGCGGAGCGACGGGATTACGACCTACTTTTGGAAGTATTAGTCGGTCTGGTGCCATGGCACTAAGTTATTCGTTGGATAAAGTGGGCCCGATATGCCGGTCGGCAAACGACGCGGCCATCGTTTTTCATTACCTACATGGGACGGATGGGAAGGATTTGGCAGCGGTTAATATGCCATTCAATTACCAGGCAAATCGTTCATTGAAAGGAATGAAGATTGCGTATGCCAAAAACTATTTTGATAAGATTAAGGATACGACGCGGAATGAATGGCGCGCTTTGGCTGCATTGAGGCAGCAAGGGGTGACGTTGATTCCGGTGGAATTTCCAGATGAAAAGGTATATACGTTCAAAATTATGGATGTGATTATTGGGGCAGAATGTGCGGCGCAATTTGACGAGATGACCAGAAAAAATATCGATGATCAGTTGACCCGTCAAACGAAAAATGACTGGCCAAATCAATTCAGAACTTCCCGATTTATTCCCGCAGTAGAATACATAAATGCCCAGCGGCACCGGTATACCTTAATGCAAAAGGTTGACGCAGTTATTTCACAATATGACGCGATTATTTGTCCATCCCGGGGAGGAGGCAATCAATCGGCCATCACGAATTTGACGGGTCACCCCGTGGTTTGCGTTCCTACAGGATTGGATGTGAAAAATAAGCTACCTACGGGGATATCATTTGTGGGTAAATTGTATGATGAGGGCAATCTATTGCGGATTGCGCAATTTTACCAGGATCATACGAAGCATGAAGAAATTCATCCGGAAGCTTTTACCCGCTAGCGAACAATCATATTATAAATACTTTTTGAAAAAACTTATTGTTCTACTCCAAGCTAAATCAGCCGGCTCTTTCTGATAGCGCGCTGGAGATGAGTCATTATTAAAGGCATGCTGGGCCCCTTCGTAAATAAACAATTGATAGTCAATTTGATTACTTTTTAATGCATTTTCGTAGGCTGGAATACCTCCATTGATACGTTCATCTAAACCTGCATAATGAAGCATTAATTTGGCTTTAATTTTAGGAACGAGTGTAGCATCGATTTGCCGACCGTAATAAGGCACGCCTAGCGTTAACGCAGGATCCGCAGCGGCCAAATCGTTCACGACACCTCCACCCCAACAGAATCCAATGCAAGCCGTTTTTTGATTACTATTTTTCAAGGATCTAAGGTAGCTCAGGCCGCTTAGCATATTTTCTATGTTTTGCTTTGCATCTAATTTTCCAATCAGCGTTCGTCCTTCATCTTCATTGGTTGGCGTTCCACCAAACTGACTCAAACCGTCAATCCCTAACGCAATAAAACCTTCCTTCGCGATTCGCCTAGTTACATCCTTAATGTGTGGAGTTAATCCTCTGTTTTCATGGATAACTAAAACAGCGCCCAAGCGCTTTTTCCCCTGCTTCGGTTGCGCTAAATAGCCTTTGATAATTCCGTTGGGGGACTGGAATTCCGCCGTTGAAATGAGTAAGTCGCTATCATCTTCGGCAACTTGCGCACTTGCCGCATAACTGCCCTCCAAAACTGGCAATATCGTGCTTAATGCAGCTGTGCCGCCGATTAATTTGGTTAATCGATTTAAAAAGACCTCTCTAGTTAAAGGCTTGTGTGTATATTCATCAAATAGTTGGATGATTTCTTGATTTAACTTCATCGTAAATTTTATTTAAAATGTTATTTTTCAGGAATGATTGGCAATATAAAATTATATTGGCGGGGTTTATATGTTTGTGCCAACTAGCACAAAATTTTTCAATTCCATAACATGGGCACACATGAAAAAATTAGTTCTTGCATTGTTTATTGTTTTGTTCGCGAATGCTATTTCGAGTCAAGCGCAACTTGTTGACTTTTCAAATGCGCATATACATGTGACGAAAGAATTAAAATCTCCTTATCGAGAAACCTATATTAGGCTAATTCAGGAAGAGATAAAAAAGCGGACCGAGCTAAATTTGCGCGTACAAGATCAATCCGATGCGATGCCGATGATTGCTTTGGCGTTTGCAACAGATCAAAATTTACATGGCATACCGTTGCCCCAATTGCCTAAAAATTCGCCTGCTTTTGCCAAAGAGGGATATGCTTTCTCCATAGACATACGTACGAAAAGACCTATTTTATGGCTGATAGGTGGAGACGAAAGGGGTATTTTATATTCCATCGGTGAGTTTTTTCGCAAAGCCCATTTGTCAAAGAATAAAATTTTAGTGGACAAAAAATACGAAGTGGCTGTTTCACCGCTGCATACGATTCGTGGCCACCAGTTGGGTTACCGAAACACAGCGAATTCATGGGATGCTTGGGATTCGAAGCAGTACGAACAATACATTCGAGATTTAGCGCTTTTTGGAACGAATGCGATTGAAAATATTCCCATGGAGGACAGTCCGCTGGGGCCTCACATGAAATTATCGCGGGAGGAAATGAATGTCAAATTAAGCCAAATCTGTCAGAATTATGGACTCGATTATTGGGTTTGGACACCTGCCCTTGTGGACTTAGCAGATGAAGCCAAGTTTAAGCAGGAGGTTCTCAAACATGCTGAGTTTTACAAAAGAACGCCCAAGATCGATGGTGTTTTTTTTCCAGGGGGAGATCCCGGTAGTAATCACCCGAAAAATGTGTTGCCATTCTTAAAAGCAATTGCAGCAGCATTGAAATTATCCCATCCTGCAGCTGGCATGTGGGTCTCTTTGCAAGGGTTTAGTGATGAGGAGGTTAATTATTTTTACGAATACTTGGAAAAGTATCAGCCCAACTGGCTAGTGGGCGTAGTCACAGGTCCTAGCAGCCCTGATCTAGCTACTACGCGTTTTAGACTGCCCAAACAATACAAGCACCGCCATTACCCGGATATCACCCATACCGTGCGTTGCCAATATCCCACGGAGAATTGGGATCAAGCATTTGCCCTCACCGAGGGGCGGGAGGTTTCGAATCCCCAGCCGGTCTATTATGCGAAAATTCATCAGCGATTTGCGCATTTAACAGATGGATCAATTGCTTATTCAGATGGTGTACATGATGATGTCAACAAAGTTGTTTGGAGCCAAAAATCGGTAAATCCTTCAAAAGATGTGTGCGAGGTGTTGGTTGACTATGCGCGATTCTTTTTTGGTAATCATGTTGCCGAGAAAGTGGCTGATGGTATTTTGGCTTTGGAGCGTAATTGGGTGGGTCCGGTAGAGGAAAATGGCGGTATTGAGACAACGTTTGCGTACTGGACAAATTTAGAAATGCAACATCCAACGTTGAAGAATAATTGGCGTTGGCAACAGCTAGTGTTGCGTGCCTATTACGATACCTATATAAAACGACGAAAAATACTTGAGCAAAAACTGGAGCAACAAGCCAATTTAATTTTAGTCAAAGCGAGCGAAATAGGTGTGCTTCAAGCGATGGACATGGCGCTTGCGAAGGTTAATGAGGCAGATAACGCGTTGGAAAATTCAGAAATACGTCAAAAAATCATCACGTATTGCGACGCATTATTTACCTCCATTGGTTTGCAAACGAGTGTGGAGAAATATCGGGCAAGTGGTGCGGAACGTGGGGCCATATTGGATTTTATTGATTACCCACTAAATAACCGGTGGTGGTTAGCTGATGAGTTCGAGAAAATTAAAAAAATGCCAAAAGTAGAAGATCAGTTGGCGCGCATCGCGGTGATTGCCAACTGGGAGAATCCGGGGGTTGGTAGTTTTTACGATAACGTATCCGATGTTGCGAAAGGTCCACGCGTGACGACTCGAACGGATGATGGAACGGATGTGCTTTGGGAGGAAAATGGCAAAAGTAGGCGCCGACTATCCTCCCAGTTGTATCAAAATTTTCCTAAACTATCGTATGTAGATCTAGACCCCAACGCCAAATACTCCATTCGGATTTCAGGTTATGGAGAGGCCTTATTACGTGTAGACGGGGTTCGCATTGCACCGACGCTCTACCAAAAAGGCATGGGGGAGTTCAAGGAGTTTCAGCTGAGTCCACAGTATGTGCGCGATGGTAAAATTGACATATCGTTTGATGAACCCGAAGAGTCTCATTTAAATTGGCGCCAACATTCCAAAGTTTTTGATGTGTGGTTGTTGAAAAATTAATCAGTCATGAATAAACTAAATTGCGTTTAGCCACACGTCGAGTTGACCTTTTCCATGTAAATAGCGTTAAATGTTTAAAAATGATTAATTGCTAGGCCAGAATTGACCCAGTGGGAGACACCCGCCTGCCCAAGTCATGGGAGGGGTTGCAGTCTGGAGTACCTTAAAGGAGGGGTAGATGGCAAATTTTAGGAATTTGAAGATTTTGGTTTAATTTGGCTTAAATGAATCGTATTTTGCTTGTAAAAAATCATCAGAAAATATTTAAAGTGAATATTAAGATGTTGCGAATAAATATTATTATCCATTTTTTCTTGATAGTTTTTGTTGGCTGTAAAACTGAGGAACCACTAAATTCAACTCAAAATTCATCGACTATAGTCATAGAAGTTAAATCCAAAACAGGACGCATTTGGATGGATAGGAATTTAGGTGCTTCCCAGGTAGCTAGAGGTTCAGATGATATTCAATCATATGGAGATTTATATCAATGGGGACGTGGTTCGGATGGGCATCAATTAAGATCTTCCTCTACTACTATTGCCTTATCTAGTTCTGATATTCCAAACAATGGAAATTTCATTATAACAAGCGGAGACTGGCGAAGTACGCAAAATGATAAATTGTGGCAGGGAGTAAACGGTGTTAACAATCCATGTCCAAATGGATTCAGATTGCCCACAAAGGATGAGTGGATAGAAGAGGTAAGTAGTTGGTCTTCAAAAGATTCAAAAGGCGCTTTGGTTTCAGCATTAAGATTGCCAGAAGCAACTAGTCGAGGCTCTAATGGTACATATTGTATTTCGAATTGTGGAATCGGAGGTGCTTATTGGTTAGGTACAGTAGGAGATAATTCTCAATTTAGTGACCCAAAATATTCATATGTTGGTGTTTTTAAAGTTGGTGTCGCAGGAGCCTCAGTATCAATTAGGGGAACTGGATTTTCTGTAAGATGTATAAAGGATTAAGAAACAAATAACCCCTTCTAATTGATTGATTTAGAAGAGGTTATGATACTTATAAGTAGCCCCGGAAGGAATCGAACCTTCATCTTAGGTACCGGAAACCTACATTCTATCCATTGAACTACGGAGCCAGGGCTGCAAATTTACGAAAACTTCTCCAACTGTTTGGTCAATAGATTAAAATCTTTGAATCTCCAGATTTTATCCAAAAGGGATTAATCGATAGATTCAATAGCGCGCTAATCGATTTTATTTTAAGTGCTCTGTGATATTTAATGGGTCTTTTGAGACGAGATTACCTTTCTGATACGATTAAGATTTTCGTTTTAAAACATAAAGTTCTCCGAATTTTTTTTCTAGCGAATATGCTCTGATAAGATCTGAAGAATTTACATATTCATCCGTAGAGAGTAAAACTAAATATTGGCAATTAGCTGTATTTTGATTACTAGCTACAATTGACTTTTTTGCTGTATATAGGTGAATTAACCTAGCTTTAGAGCAACCAATAAATTTGCGATTATCTAGTGGGCATTTTTTTAAATACTCCATGCAATTATTGAAATCAATCGATCCCACAATGCTTGAATCTTCAAATGATTTAATTTCAGCTTGTTTATTGGCCAAATCATCATACAAGGTGAAAATTCCAAATGTTGACATCATCAATACAAGTATGACATGCGCCCCATTTTTCAAAGAGCTCTTCATTGGAATAAGTCCCAATGCATAAATACTACATGGGATAATGATCAAATACAACGGGAAGAAAAATCGAGGACCTTGGTTACCAGGCCATATCAGATAGAGGCCAAATAGCGCGAAGGAGAAACAAATGACAATAACTCCTTTCCAGTTTTTTTCTTGAAACGTCTTTTTAAAATAGATGAAGGAAGTCGAAAACAAAAACACGAGAAAAGGTAGGCCAACCAATAACTTCAATAAATTCTTAGGTATTCCCAATTGAAAAAAATGGAGAAATTCAAATATCCCTTTCGTGTAAATTTGTAAAATGTAGGAGGAGTTGTTGTATAAGTTTCCTTTGATACTCTCAATTATTGAATAATTCGAAAATTCACTCATTTCATTTTTACCTCCGTTAAATGGATACTGAGTGTTTATCAGAAGTAGTATTCCAGCCAGCAGACAATAACTGAAGCCCCTAACTAGTACAATTTTTCTAGGTTGATTCGTGAATAAAAGACAAAAAATAAATCCGGCCATGGTGGCGGGAATTACAGTCAAATAGGCCGTTTTGGAAAAAATGCATATTGCCAATGAGGTAGTTAATAGCAGATAATGTTTGATGCTTAACCTAAATGTTGTGTCTAAAAATCGGAAATTAATGATTGACCAATAGTAGAATGACAAGGAAAAAAGACAAAAAATATCGGAATATAAGTTTTGTTGAAATTCGATAAAATTAAAGTTTAGCGTAATCGCGAGGATCGATAATTTTCGTTGGCTTTCTGAAAAATGATGAATTTTCAGAATCTTATGTATTATCAAAAGTGTCACACAAAAGATAATCAAATTGAATATTTTGAAATGTATGATCGACATTCCAAAGAGGCTAAGTGGGATAAGTAGGAATAATGGATAAGCAGGTGGATATAAATTTGGGCCTAATTTATAATATGACATCATCAATGCGTTCTCACTAAAAAGTTGGCTCAACGTACCATCTTTCATGGCTATCGCTTGATGGATATATAGTGCATAATCATCGCCCCAGCCTTGGTAAGGATTTATTTGAAAGAATAAAAGACCAATGACTGTTCCCACGAGTATGTAAGAAAGGCCAATAGATGCGTTTAGTTTTGCCACTAAATTAGACATAGAATAGATTTGGTAAATCTAGAAGAACAATTTCGCACAAATTTACTATGATTAAAAACCAACAATTGAAAGCCAGGTTTTAAAAATGAATTTTTACGAAAACTTCTCCAACTGTTTGGTCAATACATTAAAATCTTTCGGGTAAGGAGCCTCGACCGTAATGGGATTTCCATCCATTAATTTGAAACTCAAACTGTGCGCATGAAGAGCTACTCGACGCATTAAAGGACGTTCTTCCGTTTCCTTTTTCAGATGAAAATTGCGCTTCAAATCAGATAGGTAAACATCTTTTCCCCCATACATTTCGTCGGCGACAATCGGGGCATGCAGACAAGTGAGGTGAATGCGGATTTGATGCATCCGGCCTGTAATGGGCATACACTCCACGAGGGTATACCCTTTGTATACTTTCAGCGTACGGAACCAAGTCTCCGCATGTTTACCATTTGATCGTGCAATTATGACTTTGCCATCTTTGAGGGGGAGGATGGGTAAATTCACCAACATGCCATCCCAGTCGTGCATGCCCTCCACAACTGCGTGGTAGCGTTTCGCCGTTTCCCGATGCTCAAATTGCATGGAAATATGTCGGTATGCTTCCGGGTTTTTAGCAATCACCAAAGCCCCAGTCGTTTCCTTATCCAAGCGGTGACCCACTTGCGCGTCTTCCCAATAAACTTTGGCCATTCTTAAAATACTAGGCGCATAATCATCCTTCCGCTCATCCAAGGTCGCAATCCCAGATGGTTTATTAATGACAATGAAATCGTCATTTTCAAAAAGAATGTAATCTTGTAATTTGTATTTCATATATCAGTTGACAGTAGTCAGTAATCAGTGGTCAGTTGCCAGACTTTAGTCCGAAGTCAAAAGTCCGAAGTACTATGTTTCATCCCCCTATCCCAACGTCTAACGTCTAGCGTCCAACGTCTATTTTAATTGGGTAAACTTATCTTCCCCATCGTCATCCAAGGCGAATCACCCAGTCGGCGATCAGGTGCCGGATTCGGATCCATCAAGGTTTCATTGGCTAACAAGCCAAACAAAACTGCTTCTTTTGCCGCTGATTCAATTCCCAAAACGGCAGAATCCTGAATCGTAAATCCAGGCATTAAGTTTTTCAAATGCTCCATCATCAACGGGTTCCGCGCACCACCACCACTTACATAAATATGCGCCTGATGTAATCCTGTGTAATGTTGGATGGCCAAAGCGATACTTTCTGCCGTAAAGCGCGTTAAGGTCGCTAAGAAATCAGCTGGGTTTAGATCGGCAGGAGCTAGTTCCTTAATGCGGTCCAAATTAAAATATTCAGGCCCCGTGCTTTTTGGAAATGCCTCTTCGAAAAAAGGAAGACTCAATAAATGTTGCAAGAATCCAGTATGTATTGTTCCCGAGCGAGCAATTTGGGCATCTTTGTCAAAATTCATCCCAGCAAAATGTTGTCTGATATACGCATCGAGCAACGTATTTCCTGGTCCCGTGTCACTAACTAGTATGCGGGTAGAATCTTGATCAGCTGGCAAGTAGGTAAAATTACCGATGCCACCAATGTTCAATAATATGCGATCTTCACCTGCTTGGCTGAATAAAAAATAATCACCAAACATGGCTAAAGGAGCACCTTCACCTCCAGCCGCGATATGCTTTTGTCTAAAATCCGACAGGGTAATGATACCCGTTACATGTGCCAAATGGTCCCCATCCCCAATTTGTAACGTTGAATGAGGTAATTTCCCCGTGCGGTCCGGCCGGTGCATCACCGTTTGTCCATGCGAAGCAATCAGATCCACTTCCTCCGGTTTTACCTGCCACGACTCCAGCGTTTGGAGAATAATCTTCGCATGCGTTCGGGCAATTTGGGCATTTAGGGTACTCAGACTCGGAAAATGTATGTTTTCTTGTGCAAATACGGCACGAATCGAAGTTTTAAAGCTTTCGTCAAAGGAAACCGAATCGAAATGAAGTAGTTCGCATTTTGTAGTAGGGCCTTGGCCGGTAAACCGACAAAGCGCCATGTCTAATCCATCCATGGAGGTACCCGACATCAATCCTAGAATCACGCGACTAGGTTGCTGAGCGATGCGGTATAATTTTTCGAGTTGTGGATTCAATGCTTTGTGCTTAACCCCTCAGCTTCGCCAATCCTTTGAGGTTTGGCGAAGCTAAATGAGGGAGCACAAAGCTACAAAAAAAACAGCCAAGCGAGGTTGAAATTTAAGCAAGTACTTGATAATTAATTGATAATTCCGTCGCAGGAATTCGTATCTTTGGGGCTTATTTATTTTACCTATCCACCTTATGGCATTAGATGTAATCATCGTCGGCGGAGGCATTGTGGGTCTCGCGACAGCACACCGACTGTTAGAATCAAAACCAAGCTTGAAAATTGCGCTTTTTGAAAAAGAAGCCACCGTTTCCATGCATCAAACGGGAAATAATTCAGGCGTAATCCATTCCGGTCTCTATTACAAACCCGGTTCACTAAAAGCCAAAAATTGCATTGAAGGCTACCATCAATTAATCGAGTATTGCCAAAAAGAAGAAATTCCTTTCGAATTGACCGGAAAAATAGTGGTTGCCAGTACCCAAGACCAGCGTCCACAATTAGATACGTTGTTTCAGCGCGGTCAAGAAAATGGACTTGGCGGATTAAAGAAATTGTCATTAGCCGAAATGCGTGAATATGAGCCTCATGTGACCGGCGTGGAAGGTATGTTTGTACCTCAAACAGGCATTGTCGATTACCGCGCTGTCGCCGTTAAATTAGCGCAAGGGATTCAAGCCAACGGATGTGAGATGCATTTAGGGGAAAAAGTAACCAATATCACTAAAGGACTTACCTTTTCGATCGTGGAAACCGAAAAGTCTGTTTATGAAGCAAAACTCATCATCAATTGTGCCGGATTGTACTCCGATCAAGTGGCGCAATGGACCCAAAAAGAACCGCTCGATGTGCGCATTGTTCCTTTCCGAGGCGAATATTTCAAGCTTAGAAAAGACAAAGAGTATCTCGTTAAAAATTTGATTTATCCCGTTCCAGATCCCAACTTCCCTTTTCTAGGTGTACATTTTACCCGGATGATGCGCGGTGACGTGGAGGCAGGACCTAACGCGGTATTAGCCTTTAAAAAAGAAGGCTACAAAAAATTAGGCATTAATGCCAAAGAACTTTGGGACACCCTCACGTGGCCAGGCTTCCAGAAAGTTGCTGTTAAATATTGGGAAACGGGCCTCGGTGAAATGTATCGAAGTTTCTCCAAAGAGGCTTTCACCAAAGCCCTACAGGTACTTATCCCCGAAATTCAAATCGATGATTTAGTAGCAGGAGGAGCCGGTGTTCGTGCACAAGCATGTGACCGCACAGGAGGTTTGTTGGATGATTTCTCAATCGTTCAAGATGAGAAGGTTATCAATATTTTAAATGCCCCAAGCCCTGCAGCGACTTCCTCTTTGGCAATTGGGAAGACAGTAGCCGAAATGGCGCTCGTGCGGTTTGAGTAAAATGTAGAGACGCGATACCTCGCGTCTTTGAAAATATGCAGACGCGAGGTATCGCGTCTCTACAAATTTGACGCGAGTTTTCGCGTCATGGAAAAATGATCCGTCACCCACATGAAATTATTACTTAATTACCTTTCTCATTACCGCTGGCGTGTCATGGCCGCACTAGGTTTAGCTGCGACCAACCAGATTTTCTCGTTGATGGATCCATACATCTTCCGAAAAATCATTGACGATGTAGCGGCCATTTACCGGGCTGACACGCATACGATGAGCCAATTTGTAGATGCCATTTGGCCTTTGGCTTTGGCATCCGTAGGTGTGGCGTTCGTGAGTCGGGTCGCGAAAAACTTTCAAGACTATATGATTAATACGGTCACCCAAAAGGTGGGGGCTAATCTATATTCCGACGGTATCCGCCATTCGTTGGAATTGCCGTATGAAACGTTTGAAGATCAGCGCTCCGGGGAGACTTTAGGTAAGTTGCAAAAGGTACGTACCGATGTAGAAAAGTTGATCACATTGGGCATCAACATCCTTTTTCAATCCGTGATTGCCCTCGTGTTCATCTCGATCTATGCATTTTCTGTGCATTGGATGGTCATGCCTTTGTTTTTAGTGACAGGTCCATTAATTGCTTGGGTATCTTCCGTTTTAAGTAAAAAAATCAAAGTCATTCAAATTGAAATTGTCAAAGAATCCACCGGTTTGGCTGGTTCCACGACAGAATCTTTACGTAACATCGAACTAGTGAAATCACTAGGTTTAGCCGAACAAGAAATTGCCCACTTAAATGCAACGACAGAGAAAATTCTAAAGCTTGAATTGAAAAAAGTGCGTTATGTGCGCTCGATGGCTTTTGTACAAGGAACTTGCGTGAATTTACTGCGCATGCTCATGGTCGTAGTTTTGATCTATTTAATCTACCAAGGTAAAATTACGATAGGCCAATTTTACTCATTGAATATCTATTCGTTCTTCCTGTTTAACCCGTTGCAAGAGATTGGTAATGTAGTCAACACCTTCCGCGAGGCCGAGGTGTCATTGCAGAATTTCGAACAAATTTTGGCTATTCCTGGGGAACAAAAACCAGCGAACCCCAAAGCTATCACACACATTGAGGACTTAACATTTGATCACGTTTCGTTCCAACATCAATCCGCGACGCAAGAAGCGCTTTCTGATATTTCCTTTCAAGTCAAAGGCGGGGAAACCATCGCGTTTGTTGGCCCATCGGGTGCCGGTAAATCGACGTTGGTCAAATTATTAGTGGGCCTATACAGACCCAAAAAAGGGCAGGTTTTCTATAATGGGGAGGCTGGAGATGCGATTGATTTTGACCAACTCCGTAAAAAGATAGGTTTTGTAACACAGGATACGCAATTGTTTTCCGGATCCATTCGAGAGAATCTATTATTCGTAAATCCTTATGCGACTGACGCTCAATGTTTAGAAGTGTTAGAAAAAGCAGCTTGTCAGAGTTTATTGGCGCGCGCCGACAAAGGTTTGGACTCGCTCATCGGTGAAGGGGGCGTAAAAGTATCCGGAGGAGAAAAGCAACGCTTGAGTATTGCTCGGGCTTTATTACGGAATCCAAACTTGTTGGTTTTCGACGAAGCAACTTCTGCCTTAGATTCCTTAACGGAAGAAGAAATTTCGGAAACGATTCGTGCAGTTTCGCAGGATGCGGAGCATTTGACAATTTTGATTGCTCACCGCTTATCTACCATCATGCATGCCACGCGCATTTATGTGTTGGAAAAAGGAAAAGTGGTCGAATCAGGGAATCACGATAGTTTGTTGGCCGATAAAGGTTTGTACTATGCCATGTGGCGCCAACAAGTAGGGGAAAACAAATAATTTATTTTGTATTTCCTTGATTGACCATATATTGTTTGGCAATCCTTTGGCTTGAACAAATCGGATTGCGTATATTTGTTGTTTGAAAAAATTTATTCATATGTCGTTAAACAAATTCTCTAGAACGTTAACACAAGAAGTGACAAATCCTGCAGCTAAGGCAATGCTTTATGGCATTGGACTTACTCCGGAGGATATGGATAAAGCGCAGATAGGTATTGCAAGTACTGGTTACGAAGGTAATCCATGCAATATGCACTTGAATGGCTTATCGGTTCATGTGAAAAAAGGAATTCAAGAAAATGGGATGGTAGGTTTGATCTTTCACACGATTGGTGTGTCGGATGGAATGACCAACGGAAATGAGGGGATGAGCTATTCGTTGCCTTCCCGTGATATTATTGCTGATTCAATCGAAAATGTAGTGGGTGCACAATGGTATGATGGCGTGATTGCTGTGGTAGGTTGTGATAAAAATATGCCAGGAGCGATGATGGCGCTTGCGCGTTTGAACCGCCCGGGGATGTTGGTTTACGGAGGAACGATTCGTTCTGGATCTTACAAAGGAGAAAAATTAGACATCGTTTCGGCTTTTGAAGCTTTAGGTAAAAAATATGCCGGAACTATTTCAGATGAAGATTATGAGGGAGTGATTCGGAATTCTATTCCTGGTGCAGGGGCTTGTGGAGGTATGTATACGGCGAATACCATGGCTTCTTCGATGGAAGCGATGGGCTTAGTTTTACCAAATTCCTCGTCTTATCCAGCGACACACGAAGGTAAAAAAGCGGAGTGTTTGGCGATCGGTGCAGCGATGAAGATATTGTTGGAGAAAAACATTTGTCCACGCGACATCATGACGCGTCATGCATTTGAGAATGCGATGACTGTAGTGATGGCTTTGGGCGGAAGTACGAATGCCGTGTTGCATTATTTAGCTATTGCGCATTCTGCAGGGGTAGAATTTACCTTAAAAGATATTCAAGACATTTCGGATCGTACGCCATTAATGGCTGATTTGAAGCCTTCGGGAAAATATTATATGGAGGATGTTTTGGCAATCGGTGGTATGCCAGCGATTTTAAAATATTTGTGGAAAGAAGGTTATTTGCATGGCGAATGTTTGACGGTAACCGGAAAAACAATGGCTGAGAATTTGGCGGATGCGCCAGATTTGGATTTTGATGCACAAAAAATCATTTTCCCCAAATCAAAGGCCTTGAAATCTTCAGGTCACATCCAGGTATTGTATGGAAATTTAGCGACAGAAGGTGCTATTGCAAAAATCACAGGAAAAGAAGGGGAGCGTTTTGAGGGGCTGGCGAAGGTTTGTGATCGCGAGGAGGATGTGATGGAGTTCTTATCCAAAGGAGAAATTAAAGCAGGACATGTGGTGGTTATTCGTAACGAAGGACCGAAAGGTGGGCCCGGAATGCCTGAAATGTTAAAGCCTACGTCCGCACTGATGGGCGCTGGTTTAGGTAATTCAGTGGCCATGATTACGGACGGACGTTTCTCTGGAGGAACGCACGGCTTTGTGGTAGGTCACGTGACGCCTGAAGCGCAAGAAGGTGGAAACATCGCTTTGGTGAAAGATGGAGATAAGATTACGATCGATGCAGTTGACAATAAAATCATCTTGCACGTATCCGATGAAGAGTTAGCTGAACGCCGGAAACTGTGGAAGCCAATTGTTTCACCACATACATCAGGTGTGTTACGGAAGTACATTAAAAACGTTGCTTCAGCCAGCCTAGGTTGTGTGACGGATTTGTAAAAAAAGAAAATTACCTTTTTTACTAGCATGGGATAGCTTAAATTAGCCTTTCCTAGAAAGTTGAGAATAAAAAAATGAATACCATGGGACAAACCCAAACGCAGACTGCAGATTCGAATCAGGCCGACCAGAAAAAATTCTTGACTGGTGCGCAAGCCATTATGGAATCATTAGTTGCGCAAGGGGTGACAACTATTTTTGGTTATCCAGGTGGTGCGATTATGCCTACCTACGATGCATTATTTGATTATCAAGATCGCTTAAAGCATATTTTAGTTCGTCACGAACAAGGTGCTGGTCACGCCGCACAAGGGTACGCACGTATGCTGAATAAAGCGGGTGTTTGTATGGTGACCTCAGGTCCTGGAGCCACCAACTTGATTACACCGATCGCCGATGCGATGTTGGATTCAACGCCGCTCGTTTGCCTCGTAGGTCAAGTAAAAGGAAATTTATTAGGTACGGATGCTTTCCAAGAGTGTGATTTAATGGGTATTTCCATGCCTGTAACGAAGTGGAATTACCAAGTAGTAGATCCCAACGAAATTCCGGAGATCATTGCCAAAGCATTTTACATTGCAGAGACAGGCCGTCCAGGTCCAGTTTTAATTGATATCACGCGTACAGCTCAGTCAGAAATGATGACCGAGCCTTTCAAATATACACCGTGTACGTCCATTATTTCATATAAACCACGTATTGAGCCGAAGCGCGAGCATTTAGAAGCCGCTGCCAAGCTAATTAATGGTGCCAAAAAACCTTATATTCTTGCCGGTCACGGAATTATTATTTCCGGTGCTGAAAAAGAATTAAATGAGTTGGTCGACAAAGCTGGCATTCCAGTAGCTACGACGCTTTTAGGCATGTCCTCGATGGATGCGGATCACCCCATGTATGTGGGTTGGCCAGGCATGCATGGTAACTACGGAGCGAATGTCTTGACAAATTCATGTGACGTTTTGATTGCGATTGGTATGCGTTTTGACGACCGGATTACGGGAGATTTGTCAACGTATGCGAAGCAGGCGAAAGTGGTTCATATTGAGATTGATCCGGCGGAAGTGGACAAAAATGTTAAAGCAGATGCGCCTGTTGTGGGGGATGCCAAAGCCGCATTACGTGCATTGTTGCCGTTAATTAAACCGGCTGAACACCTTGCTTGGCGTGCGGAATTTGACGCTTACGACAAAGAAGAATACACCAAGATTACCTTGAAGGATGTATTCCATGATGGGGATCAGATTAAAATGGGCGAGGCTATTGCCATGATGTCTGACAAGACGAAAGGGGAGGCCGTTATCGTCACGGACGTAGGGCAGCATCAAATGGTGACTAACCGGTATTACCGATTTAAGAAACAGAATTCGGTCGTGACTTCAGGTGGAGCAGGAACTATGGGTTTTGCTTTGCCGGCAGCATTCGGTGCTAAAGTTGCCGTTCCAGAGCGTGAAGTGGTTGCGGTGATTGGTGACGGAGGATTTCAAATGACCTTGCAGGAATTGGGTACAATTGCCCAAAGCAAGTTGCCAGTGAAGATCATTATTTTGAATAATAACTTTTTGGGGATGGTTCGTCAGTGGCAAGAATTATTTCATGCACGTCGTTATTCATTCGTTGAATTGGAAAATCCTGATTTCATTATGATTGCCAAAGGCTTTGGTATACCTGGTCATACCGTATCAGATCGCAGTTTGCTAAGCGAGTCTTTGGATACTTTATTGAATTCAGAAACACCTTATTTGTTAGAAATTGTTTGTGAAAAGGAGGGAAATGTTTTCCCAATGGTGCCTGCGGGCAGTACCGTAACCAACGTTAGGCTAGAGTAATATGTTGACAAATTATACACTTTCAGTTTTTACAACCAATACGGTCGGTTTATTAAATCGGATTACCATCATTTTCACGCGTCGCCGTTTGAATATTGAAAGTTTGACGGTTTCTGAAACGGAGCGTCGTGGCGTTTCACGCTTTACGATTGTCATCCGAAACGAGAATCGGGAGGTCGTAGAGAAGTTGGTTCGCCAAATTCGTAAAGTAACCGATGTCCTGGCCGTTTACGGATACTTGGATGATGAGATAATTTTCAATGAGGTAGCCTTGTTTAAATTGGCAACTCCGCTGGGTGGTGAGCCCATCGATGTAAAAACCATCAATTTAGATTGGAATGCCAAAGTGGTTCATTGGGGACTGGAATATGTGGTGGTGGAAAAAAATGGGACCGAAGATGATTTGAATGAATTTTATGCCTATTTGAAAAAGTGGGAAATTTTAGAATATGTTAAATCTGGCCGTATTGCCGTAGGTAAAACGGAAAAAGGATTGGTTGAGTTTCTTCCTGAGGGTAACTGGGAAATAGTATAATCGAAATAGTATATAAATTAAAAGACAAAAAAATGGCAAAGATTAATTTCGGTGGAGTTGTTGAAGACATCGTAACAAGAGAAGAGTTTCCGTTAGAGAAAGCTAGACAAGTATTAGCTGATCAAACAATCGCAGTAATTGGTTACGGCGTTCAAGGTCCAGGTCAAGCGTTAAACATGAAAGACAATGGTCTGAATGTAATTGTAGGTCAGCGTAAAGGTAAAACGTACGATAAGGCAGTTGCCGACGGTTGGGTTCCGGGTGTGACTTTATTTGAAATCGAAGAAGCATTGGAAAAAGGAACGATCATTTGTTACTTACTTTCAGATGCGGCTCAAATCGAATTATGGCCAACAGTGAAGAAATATTTAACGGCGGGTAAGTCACTTTATTTCTCTCATGGATTTGGAATTACATACAAAGAAAAAACAGGTATCGTACCTCCAGCAGATGTTGACGTATTCTTAGCAGCACCTAAAGGTTCAGGTACTTCGTTACGTCGTTTATTCGTAGCTGGTAAAGGTTTGAACTCTTCGTTCGCAGTATACCAAGACGCAACAGGTAAAGCACGTGAAAAATGTATCGCGATGGCGATCGGTGTTGGTTCTGGATACTTATTCGAAACTGATTTCTACAAAGAAGTAACATCTGACTTAACAGGTGAGCGTGGTACTTTGATGGGTGCTATTCAAGGTATTTTCGCAGCTCAATACGAAGTGTTACGTGAAAATGGTCACTCCCCATCTGAAGCTTTCAACGAAACAGTTGAGGAGTTGACACAATCATTAATGCCATTAGTGGCTGAGAATGGAATGGATTGGATGTATGCCAACTGCTCTACAACGGCGCAACGTGGTGCTTTGGATTGGTGGAAGCCTTTCCGTGATGCAACTAAGCCTGTATTTGCGCAATTATATAACTCAGTGAAAACGCAAGCAGAAGCAGAGCGTTCTATCACGTTGAATTCTCAACCAGATTACCGTGTGAAATTAGATGCTGAATTGAAAGAAATGGCAGATATGGAAATGTGGAGAGCGGGAGCTGCAGTACGTAGCTTACGTCCTGAAAACAACTAATTTTATAGACATGCGTAAAGTCGCCCAGGCATACCTGGGCGACTTTTTTTTGTTCGGACTTTCATTTGTATGCAGCTTTGCCAGTTACTACATGCACTAGCTTTAGATCCATGAAATCAAAAAAATGGATAAAAAGAATAATTTCTTTAGCTATTTTCGTTCCAATTCATTGAGCAACTTTAGATAATTAATCTTAATTTGTTTAATATTTAGATATTCAGTCTTTATTTGATTCATTTTATCGAAATATATAGGTTTTTAGTCTAAATGAGGGCGCTAGTGATTTTTGCTTCCTAGTATAAATTAATTTAGTTTTACGTCCTAATTAGCACACAAACCCCATGAGTAATCGCATTCAGATTTTTGATACTACACTTCGCGACGGAGAACAAGTACCCGGTTGTCAATTAAACCGAGAAGAAAAAGTTGAAGTGGCTAAAGAACTCGAAAAGTTGGGTGTTGACATCATTGAAGCAGGTTTCCCTATTTCTTCCCCTGGCGATTTTGCCTCAGTAAAAGCCATTGCGGAGTCTGTCATTGAGCCTACTGTTTGTGCGTTAACACGTGCCAAAAAAGAAGATATTGATGCAGCTGTGGAAGCGCTTAAGTCTGCCCGCAGACCTCGTATTCATACGGGAATAGGTGCCTCAGATGTGCACATTAAGCATAAATTTAATTCAACTCGAGAAGAAATTATTGAGCGTGGGGTATGGGCTGTAAAGTATGCCAAATCCTTCGTGGAAGATGTTGAATTTTTTGCGGAAGATGCTGGTCGGGCCGATTTGCCTTTCCTGGCTAAATTAACCTCCGAGGTAATTAAGGCGGGTGCAACTGTTGTGAATTTACCTGATACTACGGGTTATTTGTTGCCCAATCAGATGTATGATCGCATCACCTATTTATATGAACATGTGGATAATATCCATCAGGCTACGATCTCCATGCACAATCATAATGACTTAGGATTAGCAACGGCAAATACCATCGCGGGTATTCAGGCAGGTGCTCGTCAAGTCGAGGTGACCATCAACGGCATCGGCGAACGTGCTGGAAATACTTCCCTGGAGGAAGTTGCCATGATTTTAAATGTCCATAAAGATTTAGGATTTAGTACTGGGATTAACCCGAAATATTTATACCCAACAAGTTGTTTGGTGTCAAATTTGATGGGCATGCCGGTGCAGGCCAACAAAGCCGTTGTGGGCGCTAATGCCTTTGCTCATTCATCGGGAATCCATCAAGATGGATTTTTGAAGCATGCGCAGAATTATGAAATTATGAATCCAGAGGATGTAGGTGTTCCCTCGTCGGCGATTTTATTGACCTCTCGTTCTGGTCGGGCAGCCTTGCGCCACCGCCTCAATATATTAGGATTTGATTTTGAAAAACCTGAATTGGACAAAATCTACACACGTTTCCTACTAATGGCTGACGCGCGCAAAATGATTCATGATGAGGATCTAAAAGAGTTAGTTGGTTAATTAACCATCCAAGGGACGCGCTAGTGTCCCTTTTTTATTTTACGCTACTGGCCAATTTGATTTGATTGGCCTCTAGAATTTGCAGTATTCGCAAATTGATTTCTTGTTTCACTTGTTGGAATTTAGCGAAGTCTTTTGTTTGCACAAAGTAGGTTACACTGATTTCCAGTGCGTACAATCCAAATCCCTCAAATACCACTTTAGGTGCTTTCTTTTTACATAAAGTATCTTCAAGAATTGTTTTTTCAATGGCTGCTATGGCCGACTCAATCTGGGCCGTTTTCGTATCCAGGTCACAGGTTAAGGTGTATTTGGCCCGGCGGAATTCGCGATCCGTCATGTTTTCCAGGGACTGCGAGGTTAGTAATCGGTTAGGGATCACGATTAAATTTCCATCCACTCCGCGCAGCCTTGTACTTCGGAATCCAATTTTTTCAATATCGCCTGAAATCGTCCCCACTTGAATGCTATCGCCCACAACAAAGGGGAGATCTAAGAATATCGTGAAGGAGGCAAATAAGTTTTCAAGTGTTTCCCGAGCAGCTAAAGCTAGCGCCAAACCTCCTAACCCAAGTCCAGTAATTAACGCTACGACATCTACCTCGAAGACACGTCCAAGCAAAACAAAGGTGGCACCTGTCATAATAAAGACAAGCGAAAGATCGTTTAAAAAGGGAATAAACTGTTGTTTTGCTTTCTCGCCTACCCCTTGCCATTTTTCCTGAGCGACCAAAATCCCCACTTTCATGAGGCGAATAATGACCCAGGTAATCGAAATAATTAGGATCGTTTCAAATACTTTTTGGAGGACAAATAATAGGCCAAAATTATCAATAGAGGCGATATGCCAAGATTGAGGTATGTGTAAATTTTGGGAAGCCAGATATAAGAAAACCCAGAAGAGTAACAATTCAAACGGCTTGCGCAGCAACTGAATGCAGTCTTGAATAGATACCGATTCCACCGGGATGAATCGATAGACAATTTTAGAAAATGAATTTGAAAAAAAACGACGGAAAATAATGCCTAAGATCAAGACACTGAAAAATGCGATTAAATCAAACGCTGAATTTTCTAACCAAACCCATTCGTGAAGTCTATCCATAGATCTGCAAACAAAATATGATTTCAAATATAGCTAATATCTTACTCGATTATGAAAAAAATTACGACCTTTGCAGACTTGAATTATATACTAGAGCCGATTTTTAACCGCATGATTTACAAGCAATTGATTTATACCCAACAAACACAAAAGGCTCTTCGAGTATTTTTTTGTACCGTGATTTGTCTTTTATTGGGCATTTTTCAAGTATCTAAAGCGCAAACAATTGTTAATTCGCCGCTTTCCTACATTGGAATGGGTGAGATGTATACGTCAGAAACCCCGTCAAATTCCATGATGGGAGGTATCGGTATCTCAAATTCGAACGGAATTTATTCCAATCAGATGAATCCTGCACTCTTAGCACGTAACCGATATACGGTTTTGGAGGCTGGCATTAA
The DNA here is from genome assembly GCA_903898715.1 of uncultured Cytophagaceae bacterium. GTDB lineage: Bacteria > Bacteroidota > Bacteroidia > Cytophagales > Spirosomataceae > Aquirufa > Aquirufa avitistagni. The sequence continues at coordinate 41,975 of CAIUGL010000084.1, read as the reverse complement.
CTTGGAATTGAAAAATATGCAGGATTATCGCCAGCGCCAACAAGTCTTGGGGGGTAATTATCAGTCTTTCAATTTAACCTTGCCCATGTCGAATCGCTGGACTATGTCCTTTGGGATTCGTCCACATTCAAATGTAAACTACGAGACTATATCGTATCGTCGGCTAAATGTATTGGGTGTAGATAGTTTAATTTATGGCTACAAAGGAACCGGTGGTGTAAGTAAGTTGACCATGAGTCATGGTGTACGCATCGCGAAGGAATTGTACGTCGGCATAGAGGCTGCCTACCTGTTTGGTTCAGTTTCACGTCAGGTATCCACACAAAACTTATCGGATGGGCAATTTTATAAGATCCAATTAGAAAACGCGACACGTTATTCCGACTTTTCATTCAAAGCCGGTGTGGCTTATCGCCAGCTGATAAAGAAGGATCTTTTCTTAAATGTGGGAGCTACACTTGATTTGACGAATCAATTAGGAGCTACGAATTTACGTCGGTTTGCCACCTTGGATTTAACTGGTATGAATGTAATTAATGCGGATACGCTAGAGAAGGAAACAAAATTCAAGCAAAACATTCCCGTGTCCCAACGATTTGGAATTAGTTTAGAACGTCCTGCGTATTGGATGGTGGGTGTTGATTACTCACGTACAAATTGGACATCCATTGAAAACAATTTAGGTCGTTCGACTAAATTACCTACGACATCTACGGTTGCTTTTGGCGCGGAATATACCCCAGATTTTGAGTCTATTTCAAGTTTTTTCAAGCGAACAACTTACCGCATTGGTTACAGTTATTCCAGTACACCCTATGATTTTGCGGGAAATGGCCGTTTCGCCAAAGACCAATTTGTCAGTGGTGGATTTGCCTTCCCATTGCGTAATTTCTTGAATTACGTTAACGTTTCATATCAATTTGGACGCAGAGGGTTATTGGCCGACAACGCCTTGGAGGAACAATATCAACGGGTTGTTATTGGCTTAACGCTAGGGGATGCTTGGTTCCAAAAAATCAAATTAAACTAGTCTCGTTTCCATGCGCCAGCTTCGAATCATTTCTTTGTTCGGTTGGGCCTTTTTCTTACTGGCATGCAGTGAAGAAAAAAAGGAGCGTAATCTAGTTTTCAAAGGACCTAAATCAGAGCTTTCGGGAATTGATATGCTCTATTCGGATTCTGCACGTGCCATTGTTCGCATGGTTACAGAAAGTCAAATTACCACGCCTTCAGAAGATCGAGTTTATCCGAAAGAAATGAAACTTTGGTTTTATGATAAATTAGGCAATGTCACCTCCTTGATTCGGGGAGATTCTGCTCACTTTTTTCGCCAAACGAATTCATATCGATTAATGGGTCACGTCGTGATTAATAATCAGTTGAAGGGTGAATTGATCAAAACGGATGAATTTACCTGGTTGCCTAGTGAGAAACGTATTTTCACTACGAAGCCCGTATCCATTAAAACACGTACGGATATTATCCATGGCGTGGGCCTCGATGCAGCCCAAGATTTCTCGACCTATTCATTGCGTCAAGTAACCAATTCCGTGCTTACTGTAGACGAATTGCCTGCTAATTAATTCCTTTTAAGACGATTCGGGTCGAATCAAACGTAAAGGTTTGTTCATTTTTTCCCCATTCATGCCGCATAAATGTGATTATTTCAGCAATGTCGATGGCCTGTAATTTTGGGTTGGCCGGCATATATCCTGTGGCTGATTTGCGCCCTTGTTTGATAAGTCGAGCGAGTTCAGGTGCTGAAAGTGTGCTTTTTGAGATAGCTGGATACAAATTTCGCAAACCTTCGCCGTTGGATTGATGGCAATTCGCACAATTATTTTCGTATTGGATTCGGCCCTCAATGACATATTGGTCATGTAGAATTTCTTCTTTGGTCTGACAAGCAAATAAACTTAAAGCCAACGCGGCTAGCAAAAATGACTTCATGTTAGTTTGTTTTTAATAAGATTTCTAAATCTTCGATTAGGTGATTAACCTCCTCTTCCTTTGTTCCATCATAGATGCCACGAATATGACGCTGCTTATCTACTAAAATAAAAGCTCCGCTGTGCACAAATCCGCCAACCTCATTTTTGTCTTCTTGGGCAGTCACCATGTAGCTTTTTTCGCCTAAGGTATAAATCGCTTGCTTGTCTCCCGTCACCATGTTCCAGCGAGGAGCTTGAACTTGCAGGCGATTCGCATATTGTTTCAAAACATGTGGCCTATCAAATTCGGGATCGATGGTATGCGAAAGAATCCGAATTTGATCATTGTCCGCATAGCGTTCATAAAGACGTACTAATTGCGTTTTCATTTTCGGGCAGATCGTCGGACAGGTCGTAAAAAAGAAATCAGCGATGTAAATTTTACCCGCCATGTCTTTTTCGCTCACCCAAACGGAATCCTGATTTAGAAATTTAAATGGAGGTACTTGGTGATACAGTGTGTCTGTTTTGCCATCTACAACCCGGGTTTCGTGCTTTCCTAGGTAAGGGAGCTTTTTGTCCTGCGAGCAACCGCAAACAAGTAGTGCGAAACTAACGAGATAAATAAGTTTGTGCGGCATGTAGACTGGAGTCTGTTGATGATTTTAGGTTGGTCAAAGCGGAATATTGTGATTGGAGATAAGAAATTTTATCGCCAACGGCCATTTTTGAAAGGCTGTCTATCGAAAATTGATGCATCCAATCCATCATGGATTGGTCTGCTTTACCTAGGGCGTAAATTAATTGTTTGATATGAACAGAATCTTTTCCGCGCGATAGGCTGTCCAAAGAAGATTTCAAGGAAACTAATCGTTCCGTCTTGGGCATCAATGTGTCGTGTAATTGGAGTACTTTTTCTTGCAATTCCGTACTTAATTTTTCTTCCGCAGTGGAACAAGCAAAGCCTGTCATGAGGAGAAATAAAGTGCATGTTTTTTTAGTCATGGTTAGCATGAATTAGTTTTCTAACGTTCTCTTTAAGTTCAAGATACCCTTTACTTCCTCCAATCATCTTGGCGATTTCATCTACCCGATCTTCTCCACTAAGCTCGCGTAGGCTCGATACAGTTTTTTCACCCGCATGATCTTTGTAGACAAACCAATGATACGCGCCAGCAGCAGCGATTTGTGGGAGGTGGGTAATCGCGATAATTTGGTGTGAGCGACTCATTTGCGTCAACATTTGACCAATTTTTATCGCAATTTCACCAGATACGCCGGTATCAATTTCATCAAGTATCAGTGTAGGCATAGCACGCTTTTCGGCCAATAAATGTTTGATCGAAAGCATGAGTCGGCTCATTTCACCACCCGATGCAATTTGTCTAAATGGCTTCGGGGCCAATCCTTTATTTGCTGAAAACAACAACTGTACTTTGTCAATACCCGATAGCTGTAATTCTTGTTCACGGATTTCCCAAGCCAATGTCGCGTTCGGAATTCCGAGTGCATGGAGTGATTCTGCCAGTTTTTGTGTGATGGTATCGTAGACCTCTTGCCGACTAGTATGCAATTTTGCTGCTTGATTTTCGGCGATTTTTAAACGCGAGGCTACTTCTTTTTCGGCCAAAGCAAGCGCTTCATCGACATTTGCGTGTCCTGAAATTTGTGCATCGATGGAGTCGCGTAACGCAATTAAGTCACTTATTTCACGCACTTGATACTTTTGAATTAGTCGATTCAGTAGGTCAAGTCGCTGTTGTGATTGGGCTAATTCATTCGGGTCAGATTGAAAATTTTCAGCCTCACGTTCAATCTCATTAGCCAGATCTTTGGTTTCTAACCAAATTGATTCTAACCTATTTTTCCAACTCGCATAATCCTCACCATACTTGCTTAGTGCATTGGCTTGTTGCAACGCCGCACGCATTTGTTCTACAGTAGACATGTCTGTAGAGCTCATCAAGTTCGCAAGCTGAGCTAATCTTTCATGAATCAGTTCTGCATTTTGTCCTTTCTCTACGTGCGAGCGCAGTGATTCGTACTCATTAATTTCTAGTTTGGCGTCAGCTAATTCTTGGAATTGGAATTGCAAAAAATCGAGTCCCTGAGTCCCCTCCGCGGCTTTCTTTTGAAGCGAATGGAGGTTTTTAATGGCTTGAGAGTAGGTGCGAAAGGCGCTTTGGTACGCTGTTTTTACCTCTTGATTTTGAGCAAAGCTATCGACTAATTCTAGCGTAAAATCTGCGTTAGCCAGCCACCAAGTGTCTTGTTGGGAATGAATATCAACCAACTCCTGGCCTATTTTTTTAAGTGAATCTAAATTCACTGGACTGTCATTTACGAAGGTGCGTGATTTTCCTAGTGGGTTAATCTCTCGCCTAATCAGGCAAGGTTCTTCAAAGTCGATTCCCTCCTCTTCGAAAATCTGCTGCATGTGGGGGTATGGTGCAACTGAAAATGTACCTTCAATAATGCATTTTTTAGCTGGATTAAAGAGTGATTTTCCGTCAGACCGAGCACCCATGAGCAGCGATATGGCACCCAGTAAAATGGATTTTCCAGCACCTGTTTCACCTGTGATTACACTCAAGCCATCAGATAGGCTCAAATCAATTGAGTCTATTAGGGCATAGTTCTGAATGTGCAGGTGTTTAAGCATGAAAAGGATTCCGAATTCGAATTTACACAAAAATAATCTGTTCGGATTTTTATTTCCAAGCTTAAAAGGTTTTTGATGAATTTTATCAATATTTTGTACCTTTGGAAAAATTTTTCGCCTACGTTTATTTAACCCCAACAAAATGAGTGTTTTAGTTAACAAGAATTCGAAAATTATAGTACAAGGATTTACCGGAACAGAAGGTACCTTTCATGCAGAGCAAATGATTGCATATGGTACGCAAGTTGTTGGAGGGGTTACCCCAGGAAAAGGTGGTGGTACACATTTAGAAAAACCAATTTTTAATACGGTAGCTGATGCAGTTAGCAAGACTGGAGCTGATACGTCAATCATTTTTGTTCCCCCAGCATTTGCTGCAGATGCCATTATGGAAGCTGCTGACGCTGGAATTAAAGTTATTATTTGTATTACAGAAGGAATTCCAACGAAAGATATGATCGTTGCGAAGGAATATATTCAAAACCATGATTGCCGCTTAATTGGGCCAAACTGCCCAGGAGTTATGACGGCTGAAGAGTGTAAAGTGGGTATTATGCCTGGTTTTATCTTCCAAAAAGGTCGTGTAGGTATCGTTTCTAAGTCAGGAACGTTGACGTATGAAGCAGTAGACCAACTAACCAAAGCTGGTTTAGGCCAAACAACGGCGATTGGAATCGGTGGTGATCCAATCATCGGAACAACAACGAAAGAAGCAGTTGAATTATTAATGAATGATCCTGAAACTGAAGGTATCGTAATGATCGGCGAAATCGGTGGAGGCATGGAAGCTGAAGCAGCTCGTTGGATTAAGGCAGATGGTAACCGTAAACCAGTAGTTGGCTTTATTGCTGGCCAAACAGCGCCGAAAGGACGTCGTATGGGTCACGCAGGGGCGATTATTGGTGGAGCTGATGATACAGCAGAGGCAAAAATGAAGATCATGAAAGAATGTGGTATTCACGTAGTTTACTCTCCTGCTGATATTGGTGAAACAATGATTAAGGCGTTAGCTGGAAAATAATAAATTCAAAAGGATGCATCCTTTAGCTCAAAAATCTGCTTATCTGAACCGTATTGGCCAGGTCAGCAGATTTTTTTTATGTGTTTGTTTTTGTTTAGCCGTGCAATACGCACATGCGCAATGGAAGCGTACACATACATTTGATAAGGAATGGATGGTTTATCAGCCTAGTGTCAAAGGATTTTTGCCTTATATTGCCAACAAGCATTTTAACTATAAATCAAAATCACTTGCCTTAAATCCGGCAGATTATCCCAAAGGATTTTTGCGAATTAAATCCGATGCGGATTATCATTTGTTTGTTCAAGGTACCTTTCAACGTTTTTTGCCCAAAGATGAATTGATGCGTTTATCGCTAGATAGTATGCAACAAAAATACCGAGGCGAAGAGCAACTGGTATTGACAATTTATAGCAATGACTTAAAAGGGCTGCCAACTGAATTTAGTATTGAACGAAAAATTCAAGTGAACTCTGATGCTATGGCCGACTTTCTATCCATCAAGCGACGAGGTTCATTTATTTTTTATCAATTTTTTGGATTTGCATTTATCGTTTTAATGCTATGTATAGGCACGTTGTTTGCCGCATTTCCGCGTTATTTTCAAACCTATTATCGGTTTTCTGATTGGATTCACTGGGAAGTTAAAGAGGATGCCGTCTTAAAGAGCCCATTCGCATTCCCCAATTTGTGGGTCATTTTGACGCTGAGTCTGTTGACAGCCTTTATTTCTTTTTACAATCGGCTGATGGGCCAGTCCAATGAGGCAGTATTCGAATCCTTGGAAAACCTTCAATCCATCGGAGCGTCCTTAGGCTTCATAGGCGTAAAGGTCTTTGTTGGTTTTATCTTGTTTGTTTCGCGGTACTTTATGTTCAAGCTTTTTACGAATCTGTTTCGCTTAACACAGGTTGCAGAAGCGCACTACTTTAAGTCCTTACAAACTAACCTACAGTTTTTTTCTCTGTTGTTTGTAGGCATCAGTCTGTATTCATTGTACCAAGGACCTTTGATTGCCATTAACTTAACATACATATCTTTTGTCATTACAGGTTATTTTATTGTTAGATCCTTTTACTTGTTTCAAGTTTTTCGAAAGTCATTCCAAGTAAACCAACTATCACTATTGGCTTATTTAGTTCTGATGGAAGGCCAAGTATTGGTCTTTGGTTTACGTGAGCTTATATTCCCAGAATACATGTAGGGTCAATAATTTTTTGATTAAAAAAAATCGTATATTTGCAGGCATTTTGAGAATTAGTAGTCTCAAGCACATTAATTGAATATTGTTCTTATGAGTGAAATTGCAAATGGGGTCCAACAGGATGCCAGTCGGTTAAAGAAAGTTAAAAGTATCTTGGTTACCCAAGCGGCACCTACGGATGCTAAATCCCCATATTTTGAGATTGAGCGTAAATACAATGTAAAGGTAGATTTTCGCCCTTTTATTGAGGTTCAAGGTATTGCTTACAAAGAATTTCGCAAGCAAAAAATTGACATTCTGACGCATACAGCTATTATTTTTACAAGTCGGAATGCGATTGATCACTTTTTCCGTATTTGTAAGGAAGCGAAGATTGAGGTTCCTGCGGACATGAAATATTTCTGTATTACGGAGCAAACGGCCAATTATCTTCAAAAATATATTGTAATCCGTAAGCGTAAGGTATTTACAGGTACACGTACGGCATTGGATTTATTGGAAATAATCAAGAAGCACAAGACGGAGAAATTCTTATTTCCTTGTTCAAATAAGCGCCAAAAGGATTTGCCAGATTACATGGGCACGAATGATTTTCAATTGACAGAAGCTGTTATGTATGAAACAGTGTCTGCGGACTTGTCGGATTTAGAAAATGTATTTTATGATATAATTGCATTCTACAGCCCTTCAGGGATCACTTCATTGTTTTTGAATTTTCCAGACTTCAAACAGAATAATACACGTCTTGCGGCTTTTGGTCCTACTACGGCACAAGCTGTTACAGATGCAGGTTTGATTATTGATATTCAGGCCCCGATGCCTAACGCTCCTTCCATGACTGGAGCGCTTGAATATTATATTAAACAAGTGAATAAATAAATCAGTTAAGCTCCCATCGGGAGCTTTTTTTTTCCTTAGATTTGTCAAGTCAAAAAAGGATTGATAATATTCATGGGCTATTGTACACGTCTTTTCTTGTGGGTCATTTTGGGGATATGTTTTACTCCTCAAATTCGATTATATAGCCAATTAGGTCCTAACCTAAGTTTATTTACTCAGAATCGCATCTACCTAAATCCGGCCTATTCGGGTGAAGGTGATCGCACCTACATTCAGTTACATGTACGTAATCAGTGGACGGGATATCAGACGACTCAAGATGGGGGTGGTAGTTTGGGTACGCGACTATTGAGTGCCTCTTTACCAGTAGGCACAACTGGACTGGGCATAGGATTGAATTATTTGTCTGATCTTACTCCTTCTGGTGTCGGTATGCAGTTGGGAAATCTTCAACTGGCTTATCACTTACCCATTGGAGAAGCACAAATTTCAGTTGGCGCAGGTGTAGGTCTACAAACTAAGTCCTTAGATGGAGCAGCTTTTCGCGTGCGTGATTCAGGAGATCCCATCCTAAATGAATTTTTGGATAAACAGGTAAGTCAAGCAAAACCTACTTTTCGTGGGGGAGCCCTAGTTAAGTGGAAGCAACTGCACGTGGGCATGAGTGCTTACATCTACCATCAAGCGCAAGAATTCACCTTGCATGCGGAGCACACGATTCCTGTGGTTACGAGTGTAGAGCTTAATCCTTTTTTGCGTGTTCGTTCCATCTCAGATGCAATTGTTGTGGAGCCCGGTGTACGTGTTGTCTATCAAAACGCACTATGGATTGGGGGTAGTTTTAGGTCAAATGACGCTGTTGTGGGTATGATTGGGGCCAATATTTGGAAGCAACGCATTGAGGCTGGTTACGCCATAGATTACACGACCGTTAATTTGCCGGTTAAGGCCCTGTTAACGCATGAAGTATTTTGTCGATTTAATCTGCCGAGTTTTACATTCAAGACAGTGAATGCACCAGTCAAAACGCCGCGTTTTCGGCTAAACTAGGCACTTTTAATCCGTTTAAAAAAAACAGGCTTTCAGTATTTTTTATCAGAAATATCCCTTAATTTTGAGGAATTTGAATTAATTCCGTAGCCTATTTATATGGCATACAATATTTGTTAGTTCAAATCGTTTTGTACAAAGATCTATTAATTCGTGTATATGAATTTTAAATTAGTTGGTAAGCAACTCGCCTTAAGTTTATCCGTTATTGCGTTAGCTATGGCTGTTTACAGTTGTGGTGGCCCCAAAAATTCCAAATCTGGCGGTAAAACGTTAAGTAGCTCCAAAGGAGGTTCAAAAGGAAAAGGTTTATTGAGCTTTGGTAAGCAAGCAAAAGAGGCTCCAGGAGTTGAAAACGGAGAAATCGTTGCAGCTTCACGTAAGGGCTGGAGTCAACCTACGCCTTATGGCATGGTTTTAGTTCCATCTGGTAGTTTTATGATGGGGCAAGCTGATGAAGATGCATCGCGTTCAGGTATAAGTTTCAATAAGCGAGTGACTGTTGCGGCCTTTTACATGGACGATACAGAGATTACGAATCACGAATTTCGTCAGTTTACAAACGCCTTGTTGAAAGACTCTGTTTCCGTTTTAGGAGAGGATAAGATTTTCACAGAATATTATCCGGATACAACGGTTTGGAATAGTGATTTCACCTATCACAATGGTGATCCAATGACCGAATATTACTTCTCAAGTCCTGCGTTTGATCTTTATCCTGTCGTAGGGGTTAGTTGGGACGCATCCAAATACTTCTGCTTATGGCGTTCAAAAATGATGAATGACTACCGGAAGAAACAAGGTCAATATATTCTTCCACGTTTTGAACTTCCATCTGAATCTGAGTGGGAATGGGCGGCTCGTGGAGGTCGTGCAGCGACTAAATATCCTTGGGGAAATCCATACGTTGCGAACTCTGTGGGTTGTTTGCAGGCTAATTTCAAGCCGCATCGTGGAAACTATGATGCAGATGGTTATTCATATACATCTCCTGCGAATGCCTTTGAGCCAAATGATTATGGTTTATATAACATGGCTGGCAATGTGGCTGAGTGGTGTGAAGATGCGTATGCCGACAATGCTTCTGCGGTAACTTGGGATTTGAATACGGTTAATAAAGATGCCGATGAACCAAGAAAAGTTACGCGTGGGGGATCTTGGAAAGATATTGCTTATTATTTGGAGACAGGTACACGTGCCTACGAGTTACAAAATAAAAAACGTTCATATATTGGTTTCCGCTCGATGATGCGTTACCTAGGACGACCAGCAGTTAAATAACATTCATTTTACAACACATTAAATCGATTAATTCAATGGGATTAGAAAAATCAATCAACGTCGTAGCTAGTTTTGGTGCTGCAGTTGTTATTATCGGAGCTTTATTTAAGATTGTTCACTGGACTGGTGCTAACGAGATGTTGATGGTCGGCATGTTCACCGAAGCAGCCATTTTTATTTTGTTTGGTGTATTGTATTTGAGAGCAAAGCCAGAAAAGGAATATAATTGGGAAAATGTGTTTCCAGAATTAATGGGAGATAAGCCAGCTGCGGCGCGTTCTACAAGTTCTGGGTTAGCTGATTTAGCGAACCAACCAGGCTTAGGTGCTGATGTAGTAGCTAATTTGACAAAAAGCTTACAAGGTTTGACGGCAACGGCAAACAGTTTGCAAGAAATTTCTAAAGCGACAGGTGCTACTCAAGAATTTGTTCAGTCATTGACTACTTCATCTCAGTCTTTAGGTGCATTAAATAAGACGGTAGCTGATGCGACAACATCGTTAGGTTCTATCTCGATTTCATCTACAGAGGCTGCGAAGTATGCGCAACAATATGCAAAAGCAGGTGATCAGTTAGCTGCATTAAATGCAGTCTACGAAACAGAAATTCAAGAATCATCTAAGCATTTAAAAGCAATCAACGGATATTATTCTAATGTGACGGCGACGACAGAGCAGCTTGCTGCTTCTTCGAAAGACGCTGCTTTGTTCCAAGCTGAATTAGCGAAGTTAAACGCTAACATTCAAGCTTTGAATCAAGTATACGCAAGTATGTTAACTGCAATGAAAGGGTAATCACGTTTTTGTCACGTATCAGATACTATGGCTAGTTTAAAAGAAACACCCCGGCAGAAAATGATCGGGATGATGTATTTAGTGTTAACAGCTCTTCTTGCGCTGCAAGTGAGCGATGCACTATTGCAAAAATTTACACTTCTAAATTCAAGTCTAGAGGTTGCTAATCAGTCTGCAGCTTCTAAGAATAAAGGAATGGTTCAAGGTATTGAGGAGCGAATCAAAGATTTGCCCAATCCTGCTGCTTATGCAGATATTTTGAAGCGTGCGAATGAAGTTAAGAAAGAAGCCGACGCATTAGTTGGTCATTTGGAGTCGTTAAAGTCACAGGTTTTGGAGACTGGCGGTGGTATTGATCCTGAAACAGGAAATATCAAAAATCCCAAAGAAGAAGAAAAAGTATATAGTTTGATGGTTGGCGCCAACAAATCAGGTGAAGCCTACAAGCTAGTAGGTCTTTTTGATGCCTATGTTAAGAAACTAGAAGGTCTTGCTGATCCTGGAACTAAATTCCCTAGTTTGGCGGCAGATGGTAAATCAGATCCAATTGCGAGTAAGGATCCTAATCAGGCCAACAAAGATTTCGCTGAATTGAATTTTGCTCAGACGCCAGTTCCTGCTGCCATGGCTACAATTAGTCAGAAACAAGCAGAGATTAGACGTTATGAAAGTGATGTTTTAGCACAGCTAGCGGCAAAAGTAGGAGCCAAAGAGATTAAATTTGATAAGGTTTTTGCTCAAGTTTCTGCCAATGCCAATACGGTTGTAGCGGGTATGGATTATCAAGCCGAGGTATTTATCGCAGCGACATCGAGTGGATTCACTCCACGGATGAGCTTCAATGGAGCATCAATTCCTGTCGTGGATGGTCGTGGTCAAATCAAATTTAAAACGTCGGGTGGTGGATATGATGCGAATGGGATGTCGAAAAAGACGTACACAGCATCTGTTTCTTACATGAGCCCAGCAGGTCCTAAAACAGAAACAATCCAAAAGGAGTATTTTGTACTAAAGCCAACGTACAATATTGAAACAGCTACATTGCCAGCCCTTTATTTAGGCTGTGCAAACCGCCTTAGTGTAGCGAGTCCAGGTCTTGGTGCCTTGTGGAATCCATCATTTACTGCGGATGGAGGCGAGGCTATCGCCGGCCAGACGCGTGGAAAAGTAACAATCGTGCCAAGTGCTGCGTCAATCACTTTAAATGTAGCGAACAGTGGTACTTTATTAGGTAAAGAAACATTCCGCGTTCGTCGTGTACCAAGACCTGAGGTTAAGGTGTTTGGCAATGGCGGGGAGTTAGATGAAAAGCGTGGAGCTAGTGCTTCTGGTTTACGTAGCATCGATGCCCGTGCTTTAGCTGATGAATCGTTTAAGACGACTAACCCAGAAGATGCAAATTTCCGTGTATCGGAGCTTTATGTTGCATTGGCTCGTGGCCAACGAAAAATAGATGATGTGACATTGCCTGGTTCAGGTTCAATTGCCAAATTAGCTGCTCAAGCCCAAGCAGGAGACCGCTATTATATAGAGATTAAAGGAGTCCAACGGAAAAACTTTAAAGGTGCCGTTGAAACAATTCCTTTTACCATGGCGAAAAATATTCCGTTGAATTAATACGAAATACATGAAATTAGTATCGAAATTAATCTTGTTTAGTGCGTGTGTTGGCCTTGCTTTTCAATCGCTTGCGCAAGAAAAGCCTATCCCTGGCAACCAAAACTCAGTTCGTCCTATTGATGAATCTAGCATTCATTACAAGGCTCGTTTGTGGCGCCGGATGGACTTGAACGAAAAAATTAACCAACCGTTCTTTTCTGTAAATAACGAGATTTCAAAGTTTATTTTGGAATGGGTTAAGGCTGGGGTGTTAACTCCATACACGAATGATTCTTTGATTACAAAGTTGACCGCCGACCAATTTCAAGAAAACTTGAAGATGGAAGAGCAGTCAGAAGACGCAGCGCTTTCAGATGCAGAAAAAGCAGCTGGTTTTGGTGCTGAAGGTACAACACCGAAAGCAACAGGAACAGATGATGGCTGGGGTGGAGGCACGAAGTCTTCCGCAGCACCTGCGAAAGATGCATTTGAAGCAAAGCCTGCAGATGGTGCTGTTTCGTACTATTTTCCGAAGGAATTATCTATTTTAGAAATTCGGGAAGATGCCGTGATTGACCGTCGGCGTTCACGCTTATATTTTGATATTCAATCCATCACGCTAATTATTCCAGCTTCAAAAACGAAAGCCGGATTTGATAAAGCGATCGCTTCATTCCGTTATAAAGATTTGTACAAATTGTTCCGTAGCAATCCAAATTGTATTTGGTACAATTCGGAAAATGAAATGCAGCACAAAAACATGGCTGATGCCTTTGATTTACGGATGTTTCAGGCGCGTATAATCAAAAAAGGTAATGTAGAGAATAAATTCTTGACTGATTTATACGGAGGAGAAAAAGAGGGTTTGATGATGTCTCAATTGCTTGAATATAAGTTGTTAGAAATGGAGCATGATCTCTGGGAAAACTAAGATGTAATTAAGAAGGGAGCTATGTATGGCTCCCTTTTTTTATGTGTTTTCTGATTTTGGATTAATTTGATAAAAAATAAAACGTTAGTTCTGCATCACGTTTTTATTCTTATTTTTTTCTAAAATATCAAGTGTATTATCTTGATTTAATTCCATTTTTTGCTGAGTAAAATGTAAATTGCAGAGTAAATTGACTAAATTAATCTATGTCGTATCAACGCAAAACAAAAATAGTTGCCACAGTAGGCCCAGCCTCTGAATCCAGAGAATCTTTAATCCAATTAGCAGAAGCAGGTGTAAATATCTTTCGTTTGAATTTTTCACATGGCACACATGCGGATCATTTAGAACGCTTAAAGACCATTCGCTCAATCAGTGAAGAGAAGGGTTTGAATTTGACAATTCTTCAAGATTTACAAGGTCCAAAAATTCGTACGCAGTTAGTTGAAAACAATGGAGTGCCCTTAGAAGCTGGAAAGCAATTGATTTTTGCGATGGATGAAAATCTTTTGGGAACATCGGAGAAGGTCGGAACTACATATACGTCAATGTATTTAGATGTGAATGTAGGCGAGCGTATTTTGATGGATGATGGCAACCTAGAAGTTAAGGTATTAGCAATTGATAAGGTTAAAAAAGAAGTTCTTACGGAGGTTATATATGGTGGGATTTTAAAGTCAAAGAAGGGTATTAACCTTCCGGGTACTAAAGTTTCGTTGCCATGTTTAACAGAAAAAGATACCGAAGATTTATATTTTGGTTTAGACCATGGTGTGGACTGGATTGCTTTATCTTTTGTGCGTAAAGCATCAGACATTTGGGATATTAAAGATAAAATCAAGGCATACGGCAAAACAGCGCGCGTGATTGCTAAGATCGAAAAGCCTGAGGCTATTGATAACTTAGATGAAATCATTGAAGCGACGGATGCAATCATGGTTGCACGTGGAGACCTAGGCGTTGAAATGGATGGTGCCGTTGTTCCATACCTACAAAAAGTGATGGTAGAGAAGTGTACAGCTGCTGGAAAACCAGTGATTGTCGCTACCCAAATGTTAGAGTCGATGATTACCAATCCAGTGCCTACGCGTGCTGAGACTTCTGACGTAGCTAATGCGGTATTGCAAGGTGCTTCGGCTACCATGCTTTCGGGTGAATCCGCTTCAGGTGCCTACCCAATCAAGGCTGTCGAAACCATGGCACATATCCATGAGATTGTTGAACAACAGCAAAATGCAATAGAAATTATCAAGGGAGATGAGGCTGCGATTTATTTTAAAAATCACGCATTGGCTAATACCTCCAATGTTACGTTAACCGATCGCCTAATTTCAGGCGCTTGTAGACTAGCACGTGATTCAAAAGCCAAAGCTATTCTTTGCATCACAAACTCGGGTCAGACTGCGTTTAAATTATCAGCTCACCGACCAAAAGCTGACTTGTTTGTATTCACAAACAACAAGCAACTGATGTCTACGATGGGCTTGCTTTGGGGTGTGAAAGTATTTTATTATGAAGCTAGCTCTGAAAGTGCAGAAAAAACGGTTCAAGGCATGGTAGAAAAGTTAAAGCAAGAAAAGCTTCTGACACCAGGTGATGTTTTTGTAACTACCTTATCAATTCCAGCGCATACTACCAAGAAAACTAATACGGTTCAATTGGGTATCGTTGAGTAATGTGTTTATGAAAAAAAAGAATCCACATATTTCAAATCCGCTAATCGGTCTATACTCTGTATGGACCGGTTTTTGGTTTATTGGGTGGTTCTTGGCACTTTATCCATTCATGTTTCTTTTACTCCAACATCGGGATACGAAACGCTATGCGCATAAACTAGTCCGACTTTGGTCAAGTCTATTCTTTGCTTTTGGATTAGTGCGTTTTGAGATTCAACGTAGTGAAAAATTAGATCCCAAGCAGGTGTATGTTTTCTGCTCCAATCACTTTTCCTATTTGGATATTCCTGCATTTGTCAAGATTTTGCCTAACTATTTTTCCTTCGTGGGGAAATCGTCCATTAAAAAAGTCCCCCTTTTTGGTTATCTGTATAGTCGGCTGAATATTTTAGTCGACCGTAATGACCGCGCCTCTCGAACTGCGACCTTGTCAAAATCCATCCGAGCGCTGCAAGCCAATCGTAGTATTATCATATTCCCGGAGGGTGGTATCATTTCAAAGAACTTTCCATTTATGTCGAGCCCATTGAAAGATGGAGCCTTCGCAATGGCCATACAGCAACAAGTCCCCGTGCTTCCTGTCTCCTTTTTGAATAATTTTCAAATAATGGATGATGATTTTTTTGCTTTAAAACCTGGGAAAATCAAAGTCATTATACATGCGCCCGTTGAAACTAAAGGTTTGACGCAAGAGGATATGCCTGTATTAAGGGAGAAAGTTTTTGAAATCATCCAAAAGCCAATATTGGATTTTCATGGAGTAGACCAACCTCGGTAATCATGCGCTATCTACTCATTCTTTTGATTCTTTGGTCTTGTCAGGTGAATACAGAGCAAACTAACTCCCTTCCTCGCCCCAAAGGATTTAACCGAATTGTTATGCCGCCCGCTGTTTTTCAGCCAGTAGAAAAAGGACATCCATACCGGTTTGAAATTTCTAAGTACGCCCAAGTAATACCTGATACTGCAGAAATAGGAAATAAAAAGAAAATCTGGAAAGCAGAGCCACATTGGATTTACATTTACTATCCACGCTGGGACGCGTTCATTCAGATTACGTACAAGGCTTTAGGTGGTGATCGTAAAAAAATGAATGCA
Organism: uncultured Cytophagaceae bacterium; assembly: GCA_903898715.1. Lineage (GTDB taxonomy): Bacteria > Bacteroidota > Bacteroidia > Cytophagales > Spirosomataceae > Aquirufa > Aquirufa avitistagni. The sequence goes on along the minus strand of CAIUGL010000084.1, from coordinate 25,888 downwards.
CTGATTAATGATTCTTATGCATTGGCCTATAAACACCAAGGGAAAGCCTCAGGCATTCAAGATTATGTCATGACGACGACTGATGGTCGTAAAGCAGGACTTATTGAATTAAATGGTGAAGTCGCCACTTCTTTACAATTCTTTACGACAGATAGTTCTAAACATTTTCTACGTGGTGCGATTTATGTTAAAACCGCCACCCAAAATGATTCATTAGCCCCTATCATTCAATTTTTGAAACAAGACGCGATTCATCTAGTCCAAACACTTCGCTGGCAAGATTAGCTTGGCCGACTGCCAATCTTTGCGTTTATTTGTAGCTGACATGGGAGAATCAAATTTGCTTTTTGAATCGGAAGAATCGACGGTTTTCGTTGACGCGCTACTCCCTTTACCCATCCCACGTTTTTTTACCTACCGCGTTCCGCGCCAATGGGCACAGGTTGTTGAGTCAGGACTTCGAATCGTAGTTCCTTTTGGTAGTACCAAAGTCTTGACTGCGGTAATCGTATCCGTTCATCACCAACCGCCCAAGCAGTATCAGGCCAAATATCTGCTGGAGATTTTGGATGATGCACCGCTCGTAACCACATCTCAAATTGCCTTGTTTCAATGGGTGGCCAATTATTATATGTGCTATCCAGGAGAAGTTTTTCAAGTTGCGTTACCCGCAGGTTTAAAAATCTCAAGTCAATCAAAAGTGCAAGTGCATCCTGAATTCGATCAACTCAATGAATTGACCGAAAAGGAGCGTGTGATTGTCGAAGCAATTCAAGCGAAAGGGGCCTTAACCTACGATGAGGTCGCACGTGTTGCCGAAGTTAAAAGTCCATACCATCACATAAAAGCATTGGTTGGCAAAGGTGCTGTCTTGATTTTTGACGAGCTCAAGGATCGCTACACGCCCAAAGTAATTCGTAAGATTCGCTTGTGCAAAGCATGGGAGGATATAGGCGCACTGACCGAATTGATTAAAAGTTTAGAGGATAAGACAAAGCAAATAAGTGTGTTACTTCATTATTTGCGCTTTATCCCTGTTTTGCGTGATCCATCAACGAATCAGAAAGGTTTAGAAAAGGCTAGTTTTTCGCTGGCAGAACTATCTGATAGTTCCTTGCAGACACTGCTAAAAAATGGAATTTTTGAATCCTTTGAAGTGATTGTTTCGCGTTTTGGATCAGATCAAGATGACTTTATCCCAGCGACATTTGATTTAAATGAACCACAAACAAAGGCTTATCAATCGATCTTAGATCAATTTCAAACGAAAGAAACCGTATTGTTACATGGTATCACCGGTAGCGGTAAGACGGAAATATACATACGATTAATTCAAGAGGCATTAGCGAATGGTGACCAAGTCTTGTATTTGCTTCCTGAGATTGCGTTAACGACCCAAATCGTATCGCGCTTGAAAAAGATTTTTGGTGAGCAAGTGGGGATTTATCATTCCAAATTTTCAGATAACGAGCGCGTTGAGGTTTGGAAATCAATTGTGGAAGGAAAATATCCCTTTGTAGTGGGCGTTCGTTCTTCGGTGTTTTTACCTTTTTCACGCTTAGGTCTGATCATTATCGATGAGGAGCATGAATCTTCGTTTAAACAAACGGATCCGGCACCGCGTTATCATGCGCGTGATGTAGCGATGGTACTGGCAAACCAACAAGGGGCTAAGGTACTTTTGGGATCTGCGACTCCTTCTATAGAAACCTATTACCAAGCGAAGCAAGGTAAATATGGATTAGTGACGTTGTCTGAGCGATTTGGGAAAGCGCAACTACCTGAACTACGTGTGTTAGATACCAAATATGCGACACGCATGAAGCAGATGAAGGGTGGTTTTTCCGCAGATCTTGTTTCTGTTTTGCAGTCAAATTTTGAACGAGGAAAACAGAGTCTTTTATTTCAAAATAGGAGAGGCTATTCGCCCTATATCCAATGCCAGGATTGTGATTGGATCGCTGAATGTAATCAATGCGATGTGAGTTTAACCTACCATGCCAAAGACCAAGAATTACGCTGCCATTACTGTGGTTACCGCGAAGGTTTATTAACGCGTTGCGGTGCTTGTGGAAGTACCCAATTGAAAACGATGGGCTATGGAACGGAGAAATTAGAGGAAGAATTACAACTTTTAATTCCAGATGCCCGTATCGGTAGGATGGACTTAGACACGACACGCTCGAAAACAGCATTTAATAGCCTTTTAAGCGAGATTCAATCGGGAAACATTGATATACTTGTTGGCACGCAAATGGTAGCTAAAGGCCTCGATTTTGAGGGTTTATCTACCGTAGCCATTTTTGATGCGGACCGAATTATTAATTTCCCTGATTTCCGGGCGCATGAGCGTGCGTTTCAATTAATCACCCAAGTGGCTGGTCGGGCAGGAAGACGGGATGAGCAAGGTCAAGTTTATGTACAAACAAATCAACCGAGTCATCGCCTTTTTGATTTTATACAGCGTGGAGACTATGCTGCGTTATATGCAGATGAGATTGTTGAGCGTGAAGGATATCATTATCCCCCTTTCTCGCGTTTAATTAAATTAACGCTTCGGCACATGGAGGCACAAGCGGTGGATCAAGCAGCGAGGCATTTAGGTGGGATATTGAAGGAGCGTTTTGGGCATGGGAGGGTACTCGGTCCTGAAAAACCCCTCATTGAGCGTATTCGGAATCAATATGCCATGGAAATCTTAATTAAACTGGAGAAGGGTGTTTCTTTGGCTAAGTTTAAAGAAAGCTTACGAGCATGTCTGGATGAACTTCCTTCAAATAAGCTCTTTAAAGGAGTTCAGGTTATCCCAGATGTAGATTGTCTTTAGCGTTTAAAAACGACATCTTCATAAGGTAGTCGGAAGCGCTCTCCCCAAATACCTTCATCGGTTCCTTTGCCAACAGATACAATCATGTTGATTTCTGCTCCGGAAGGTAATCCAAGTTCTTTCTTAACGCGTACCGCATCAAATCCTTCCATTGGACAAGATTCATACCCTTCGGCAGCAATGGATAGCATAAATGTTTGTGCAGCTAAGGCACATGATTTATGCACAGTAACGCGTTGGTCTGCTTTTCCACCAAAACGCATAAATGGTTTCCGGATCCCCATGAAAAAGCACATCGCTTTTCGAATACCAGTGAAGAGGCCAAATGGATCTTGACGGTAAAGAAGCGGCATTAATTTGCTGTAATATTGCAAGCCTCGCTTCTCCATTTTTCCAGGTTCTTTACCTTGAAGTGATTCCTGGATACGAGATAAATTCCATTTAGCACGCTGGGACCATAGGTCTTGTCTCGTCACAAACACAACAAGGTGTGCCGTATTTTTTGCTGCGGACTGACCTAAACATAGGGCATGAAATTTTGCTTTTTCTTCTGGACTTTGTATCCAATAGAATTCCCACAATTGCATATTGCTACTATTCGGTGAGAGAATGGCACGCTTTAAACTTCGTTCAATGACTTCGTCCGCAACAGCAATTGCGGGATCAAATCGTCTGTTACTTCGGCGGCGTTGAATAATCGTTTCAAAAGAATCAGCTAGCATAGGAATAAATTTTGTCAAATATACAGGAATTGTTGGTAGGTCTTAAAACAAAAAAAGTCAGAACACAAGGTTCTGACTTTTTTTAAAAATTCAAGATAGATTAATATCCGTCATTTTGTTTCAATGTAGGCTTTCCACCTTTTTGAGAATTTAAGATCTCATCGATTGGTAGCGGGAAGTATCTGTTTTTAGCAGTAAATGATTTTCCAATCATATAACTTCTTTTGTTGTAGGTCCTTCCTGTTAAGTCTTTACCTGGTGCACCTTCCTTAGGAATGTACATTTTGTTCAAGAAGTCTTCTGCAATTCCCCAACGAACTAAGTCGAAGAAACGGTGACCTTCCATCGCAAATTCTAAGCGGTTTTCCATGTATACTGCATTTAATGCATAATCTTTTCCGTTAGCAGCAAATGTGCCAGCTGGATATGGATTAACAACATTTTTAACAGATGCATCTTGAACTTTACTAGTTTTTGCACGGTTACGAATCAAGTTAACATATTCCTCCGCTTTCGCTAGGTTATTTTCTTCAGCTTCGATCTCAGCTAACCATAAAATAACATGAGATAACTTAAGAAGACGGTAGTTGTTATTAACTGAACGACGGCTGGTTGAGTGTGTCGAACTTCCTTCGTCAGCTAAATAATACATCCATTTTTTACCTGTATATGGACCCGCATAATTTTGGTCACGAATCCAAGAAAAACCTGGCATTTTACCCCAATCAAGGAAATTAACTCCACGACGGCCAACTGTCCAATCTAATCTTGGATCTACAGGTTGAGAAACATCTAAAACAAAATTAGCATTAGCTGCAACACCCTGATCGTTAGGCAAATCAACTTCGTTGTAAGTATCCTCCAATCCTGCTTTGTTTTTTCCAATCATTGGAAGTCCTTCTGCAGTGGTTTTAAATGAATTTACCAAATTTTGAGATGGCTGGTAAAATCCGCAACATCCACGACCCGGCGCGGCTGCACTATATGGCCAATTTAAGTTATCTCCAGCGTTACCATTATTTCCTGTTGAACCATCATTCACAGAGAATTGAACTTCAAAAATTGACTCAGCATTATTGTTTGTCGTATTTCTGTAGTTGTCATGATAATCAACAAGTCTCTTTCCAGAGTTTTGTAAGATATCTAACAATAAAGGCTTAGCTAAACTATATTTCTTTTGGAACATATATGTTTTTGCAAGATATGCCATGGCAGCCCATTTAGTTGCTCTACCTTTTTGACCTTGGGTAGCTGGTAAGTTAGCAGCAGCAAACTTGAAATCCTCTTCAATATTTGGCCAAATATCTTTGTCATTGGCTACTTTAGTTGAATTCGGATCATCACGCTTATATGTATTCTCGTCAATGTAAGGAATCATGTTCCACATTTTCTTTCCTTCGAAATGGTAGTGGCCACGTAAGAAACGAGCTTCTGCAATTACTTGCGTTTTCTCTGCATCAGTCATGTCCTTCACATCTGGGCTTTTAGCCAATAAGATAGCCTCATTCGCACGAGCTACGCCATCATATGTATGTTGCCATTTACCATTAAAATAGGTGTTTTCCGCAAACCAGGTGAATTGCTCAATAAAACTTTGTTCTGGTTGGTCACCAGCATCGGTACCTTTTACGGCATCACCAGATGTAATTCCACCAAACACATAGTTTGATATGGTGGATTGACGTCCTGTATTTCCTGCACCTACTCCGTCTAATAATGAATATGCGCCTATTAATAAGGCATTTACCCCACTTTTATTAGATAGAGACGTTAGAGACGCTGCTCCTTGAGGTTGTACCTCGAGAAACGACTCTGAACAAGAAAAGTTTATTCCAACTGTCGCAAACAATGCGAATATGATTAACTTTTTCATTTTGTATCTATTTTAAATTATAGTTAATTAAAATCCTACTCTTAAACCTACATTGTAAGATTTAGCCACAGGGAACGCACCCTCATCAATACCCATGTGGATATCTTGATTGTCTGCTCCTGAGTTTCTAATGTTGATATCAGGATCTAAACCTTTGTATTTAGTTAAAGTCAATAAGTTTTGTCCTTGTACATACACTTGCATCGAGCTTAATTTAATTCGCTTCAATACCGTATTAGGTACGTTGTATGTTAATTGGATGTTCTTGATACGCATGTATGAACCATCTTCAACGAAGTACGTTGAAATTTGCTGGCTAAATGTATCACTCGCATTTAGACGAGGTAATTGAGCCACATCTCCTTGTTTCTTCCATGATTTGTACAACATATCTGTTGAACGGTTTCCTTGGAACGTATTAAAGTCTGTCCAGTACTTCAAGTAGTTGAAGATCTCATTTCCTTGAACACCTTGTGCAAACACAGTTAAATCCCAGTTTTTGTATCCTAAATTAACATTTAAACCATAGGTGAAGTCTGGGTGTGGATTACCAATAATGGTTCTATCAGAAGCATTAATTTTTCCATCGCCGTTTACATCTTTGAATTTAAATACACCTGCACGTGTATATCCTGGAATTTGTACTGCTGCGGCTGCTTCTGCATCATCTTTAAGAACGCCTTCTACTACGTATCCAAAGAAACTAGCGATCGGTAATCCAGCTTTTGTAACTGAAATGGCTGGAAGACGAGTTGTAAATCCAAAGATTTGCGCATTTGGATCATCATTTAACTTAACCACATTGTTTTTGTACTGGCTAATTTGTCCAGAAATTGAATAACGTAATTGGCCGATTTGATCTCTATATGTTACGTTAAGGTCAATACCGGTATTGTTTACTTCACCAATGTTTACAAATGGAATACTACCTGTTCCAGATGATCTTGGAATTGGTACTTGTGTTAGCATGTCTGAAGTCGTACGTGTGTACCAGTCAAACGCCACATCTAATTTGTTGTTGAATAAACTAGCATCTAAACCGATGTTGGTTGACGTATTAGTTTCCCAACGGCCATTTGAGTTACCAAACTGCGCAATATCAAATCCAGAGGCAATTGCATTACCTGCACCACCAATGTCATAGGCATTGTTGTTAGGATCTGGTGTAAACAATGTATATGCATTGTATACGTTTGGAATCAACTGATTACCTGTTTTACCCCATCCTGCACGAACTTTTAAATCATTAAGTTGTGTGATGTTCTTGAATAAAGCTAATTCAGAAAGACGCGCACCTACAGAGAATGCAGGGAACACACCATAACGATACGCTGGAGAGAAACGAGAAGAACCGTCTCTACGTAACGTGAAATCCGCTAATAAGAAATCTTTGTATGAGTAGTTTGCTTTTCCGAACTGAGAGAACAATGCCGTGATTGTTGCTCCAGATCCTGCATTAGTCAAACCTGCAGCAGAACCATTGTTCAAGTAACGATATGATAAATCGTCAAAGGCGAAATTACTACGCTGTGCTGAAAAACCAAATCCGTAGGTAGATACAGCTTCTGTACCAACTAATACGTTAAAATCATGATCTCCAATCTTCTTCGAGTAATTCAAGGTATTGTACCAAGTAATTGCACGATCAAAGTTATTCGAAACAGTTAAACTGTTTGCATTACGTGCTTCAGCCGCCTCAATATCACGATTGAAAAAAGCTGATTGATTGAAGTTGTTGTATTCAAAACCAACGCTTGTACGAGCCTTTAAATCTTTCATGATTTCAACTTCAGCAAATACATTACCAAAGATACGCGTAGAAGTAACTGGGTTATCACGCTCTCTGTACTGACGAGCCAATGGGTTAGGTGCGTTACCTAAGTTAGAGCCACGTGGTCCTGCAAAACCATTTAAAAATGAAGTATTTGTTCCACCCAATGCTACTGGACCACCTGTTATATCAAATACGGGGATGATCGGCTGAATACGAATTGCAAACATGATTGGGTTTGATTCACTGTTATTTCCAGAAGGAACACCCACACGCTCATCGATTGAAACTGTTACGTTCTCTCCAAAAGTAACCGCGCCTTTTTTGAATTCTGTATTCGCACGTACCGAGTAACGCTTATAGCCAGTATATTTCAAGATACCTTCTTGATCAAAGTAACTAGCAGAAATGGCATACTTGCCATTTTTCGAACCACCTGTTGCACCTAATTGATAACTAGAGATTTTAGCGGGTCCAAAAATTTCACGTTGCCAATTAGTACCTTCTTTATTAGCCTTGGTAATATTAAAGGCTGTTTTACCTAAGTTAGGATCTGCAATATCATTTGTATACGTGAAGTTAGCAGGCAACGCACCATATACGTTTGGATAGATATAATCTGCAATCGTCTGAGAACCATCCGCACCAAAACGGTATTGAGCTGAGGGAGAAGTACCTGCTGGTCTTCCTGCGCCAATTTGCGACTCATAGAAATACTGCCCCATTTCTTTGGTATTCATTAAATCCAAAAGTTTACCCACTTGCTGTGTACCTGTGTACATATCAAAGTTGATTTTTGGCTCGCCCTCACCACCACGTTTCGTCGTAATGATGACAACACCATTTGCAGCACGCGCACCATAGATAGAAGCTGCAGATGCATCTTTCAATACCTGCATTGACTCAATATCATTTGGGTTGATTTGGTTTAGCGTACCTTGTGTAGGTACCCCGTCAATTACATATAAAGGCGAGTTGTTGTTAGTAGATCCAAAACCACGGACACGAACCATGGTTCCACCACCCGGTGAGTTATCATTACCAACAGTAACACCAGAAGCACGTCCTTGTAACATTTGTGTTACGGATGCTGCTGGAACAGCTGTAAGTTCTTTTGCGCTTACAACCGCTACCGCACCTGTAATGTCTTTCTTACGTTGGGAGGTGTAACCTGTTACAACAACCTCGCTCAATTGACTTACATCCTCATCCAAAACAATGTTAATCGTTGAACGATTAGCTACGGATGAAGTTTTTGAAACGAAACCTACTGAACTAAAGACTAATTCAGCATTGTTTGATTTTACTGTAATGGAGTAAGCTCCATTACCATCTGTTGTCGTACCAGTTGTTGTTCCTTTAACTGCAACAGATACACCGGGAATCCCGCCACCCTTGGCGTCTTGGACTGAACCCGTAATTTTTCGGTCTTGAGCTAACGCTGTCCAGGTTACGGATAACATTAACGCCATTAGAAAGACCACTCGGCTTACGTAGAAATTGTTTTTCATAGAATAAGTGTTTTTGAGTGTTTGCCGACCAATTTACTAATTGTGTCGACGTTTAATAGGGCCAAATTAATGAAATAAATCTTACATGCTACACTGTTATTTTAATTTTTTTAAGATTTTTTTTAATATTTATCATAAATATAATTTCTAGGTAATGAACACAAGTTCAATTCTATTTGAACATAGGTTAATCTGAATCCTTTGTTTACCTTTGTGGGTCTATTCATTTTTACGCTTTCAAAGGAATTTTCCGCGCATCAATTATGTTAAATTTAGTTTTATTCGGGCCCCCAGGGGCAGGCAAAGGAACTCAATCGGCCAAACTCATTGAAAAATACGGTTTAATACATCTCTCTACAGGTGATTTGTTGCGTGCAGAGATTTCTGCAGGCACCACACTGGGATTAGAGGCCAAAAAACTAATGGATCAAGGAATTTTGGTTCCTGACGCTGTTGTTATCGGCATGATTGAGAATAAATTAAATGAGAATAAGTCAGCTGCCGGATTTATATTCGACGGTTTTCCCCGCACAGTTGCGCAGGCCGAAGCGCTAGACTCGCTTTTAGCTAGCCATTCGTTGAGCATCACCCAAATGATTGCGCTCGAGGTTGCTGAGGAAGAATTAACCCAAAGACTTCTAGAACGTGGTAAATCATCCGGTAGACCAGATGATCAAAACGAATCGTTGATTCGTAAACGCGTGCAAGAATATATGGAAAAGACGGCCCCGGTAGCTGGTTATTATGATAACCAAGGAAAGTTTACGGGTATCAATGGAGTAGGAGAGATTGAATTTATTTTCGGTCAGATACTTTCTATTATTGAGAAGTGAGAGGTAAGAAGTAAGAGGTGAGAGGTTAGTTATTTAACCTTCGGACTCATTCCCTACGGACTATCTTCTGATTACTGACCACTGATTACTAGCTACTGACCACTACATACTGACTAACAACTAACTAATGACTTCAAATTTCATCGATTACGTCAAAATTAATCTGCGTTCTGGACGCGGAGGAAGTGGCTCATCCCATTTTCGTCGTGAAAAGCACGTACCTAAAGGTGGACCTGACGGAGGTGATGGAGGTCGTGGTGGTCATGTGTACATCGTGGGCAATGCCCAGCATTGGACTTTGTTACACCTTAAATTCCAAAAGCACATCATTGCTGAAAATGGTAAAGGTGGCGAAGGTGGCCGTCGGTCTGGTTTAGAAGGTGAGGATATATTTGTCGAAGTTCCCTTGGGAACCATCGTGAAAGATGCAGAAACGAACGAATTCTTAGCGGAAGTAACCGAAGAGGGTCAAAAAGTATTGTTAGTTCCTGGTGGACGTGGTGGTTTAGGAAATACACATTTTAAATCATCCACAAATCAATCACCTCGCCATGCACAACCTGGTGAAGCCGGTTTAGATCGCTGGGTGATTATGGAATTGAAAGTTCTAGCAGACGTAGGCTTGGTAGGTTTCCCTAATGCAGGTAAGTCAACGTTGCTTTCGGTATTATCTGCTGCGAAGCCGGAAATTGCCGACTACCCATTTACAACCTTAGTGCCTAATTTAGGTGTGGTTGCTTACCGCGATTATAAATCATTTGTAGTCGCAGACATTCCAGGTATTATCGAAGGAGCTGCTGAAGGTAAAGGATTGGGATTGAGGTTTTTACGTCATATTGAACGGAATTCTATCCTCTGTTTTCTGATTCCCTCCGATGCAGAGAACTGGGGAAAAGAATACGACATTCTCGTTGGCGAATTAACTAAATTCAATCCCGAATTATTACATAAACGTCGTGTTTTAGTTGTTTCTAAAATGGATTTATCCATCCCTGAAATGGAGCCTGAAATGCGCGAAAGTCTTCCCAAAGATCTTCCTTTGGTATTTATTTCCTCGATCACTCAATCTGGAATTCAAGAATTGAAAGACCTACTTTGGGAAACGCTTCAAGAAGAAAATAAAGAAGTGGCTACCCAAGTTCCGAGTAGCATCGAGTAATTTTTATTGGATTTGTTTAGCCATTAACGCAATACCATCATCAAACGTACGCGGTTGGTACCCTAACTCCCGTCGTGCTTTATCTAAGATAAATCCGGTACGAGGCGGACGCTTTGCCGGTTGCGAAAAGGTTGACGAATCTGCTTGTTGGATAAGTTCGACCGGCAAACCATAAAAATTTGCTGTTTTGATAGCCATCTCATAAGGAGTTAAAAAGTCTGATCCCGAGATGTTGAAAATACCTTGCGCTTCTTTATGGGCAATAAGCCAGCATCCCATGGCGAGATCTTCTGCGAGGGTAGGTGTGCGAAATTGATCCGTCACCACATTAATTTGCTTTCCTTCTTCTAATGACTTTTTGACCCAAAGAATGATATTTGTCCGGCTCATATCCGAAACAATGCCGAATACTAAAACCGTACGGGCAATTGCCCAGCGGATAGACGAAGCCTCGAGTAATTTTTCTGCACGTAATTTACTGGCACCATACACAGAGATTGGGTTAGGTATTGCCTCTTCTGTATAGGGTCCATCAGCTCCATCGAAAATAAAGTCGGTGGATAAATGACATAAAAACGTGTTGTGCTTTTGACATGCTTCGATTAAATAGGCAACTGCCGTCACATTGAGTAATTCACATCCTGTTTGGTCTGTTTCGCACGTATCCACATTGGTCATAGCCGCGGTATGGATAACCACATGCGGTTGATAGGTATCAAAAACCGTATTTACTTCTCCCGAATTTGTGATGTCTAAAGAAACATACCGATAGCCAGCTGAATTTGGCAATCGATTTTCGCCTTTAGCTGTTGCGATTAAATCTACTGTAGATTCTTGAACTAAAAGTTCAACAAGTTTCTGTCCCAATAGCCCATTGGCCCCAGTGATTAAAATCGTCTTTTTCATGATTGCGATGCTAATTGTACGCGTATTTCCTTTAATAGTTGTTGGGCCCCTTGCTTGATTAATTCGGTTGCCACTTGATTCCCTACTGATTTAGGCTCAGCGCCTATACCACTCGATTCGATTTTTTGATCTCCGGATAAACTAAGCACACCCGCATGTAAGTGAATCTGACCCGCCACAAGCTTCGCATGTCCAAATACCGGCACGCTGCATCCGCCGTCTAGCATGGCCAACAAGCTACGTTCAGCTACAATACAAGATTCAGATGCTGCATGATTGCAGGCTGCTCGGATGGCTTCACGTATTTCAGAATCAAGCCGATTTGAACACTGAATCGCCACACTACCTTGGCCCACCGCTGGAACATAAGCTTGTATATCTAAGTGTTCCACGATATAAGCTTCCATGTCCATGCGGTGAACGCCAGCGTAAGCGAGCAACATCGCATCACAATCTCCATTTTTTAATTTTTCTAATCGCGTTTGCAAATTTCCACGCATCTCTACCGCCACATGCTGTGGATACTGATGGGCCAAGAATGCCCGTCTTCGCGTAGAGGAAGTTCCAATTCGTAATGGGGCTGATTGGCCTAATCGAATAGATGGGTTCATACTCAATACCACATCATGTGCCGCCTCACGTTCCGTGAATGCAATGAGTGGAAGATCATCTGCTAGGGTGGAGGGGAGGTCTTTGGCAGAATGTTGCGCAATGTCAATTTCCCCAGCACGTAACATCGTTTCTAGTTCTTCCGTAAATACGCCTTTTGCGCCAATTTTCGAAAGTGAACGATCGAGAATTTTATCTCCTATGGTATGGATGGCAACTAATTCATACGTCATGCCGGCAGCCTCTAACAGCCGACCGATATGATGGGCTTGCCACAGCGCTAGCGCGGAATTTCGCGTGCCGATCCGTATGTTATTTTTTAGCTGCATTCGCGATTCGAATAATTTGCAAAGATAAGTCGAGGTGGATCATTTTGGCACGACCATTCCTTTCCAAATGATAATATGCAGTCGATAGTAATTCACTGATACGTTCAATGGACTCTCGATTCAATGTTTTGGAGAAATTAGTAATAAACCCACGTTCTTTTTCGAGCGCCTTGATTAAACTAGGGGCATCCGCAATTTGATATAGGCACTGTCTGAAAATATGTAGCGCATACTCAAGAAGTCCTTTTTGCTCTTCTTTTTGAAGCGCATCATATTGATCGGCAAGTGTGGCTAATTTGCTTAAATTCTTACTGTAAACTGCCCGCATCCAGTCGGCAAACCAGGTGGATGTACTCAGGTTTTCTGTTTTTGCTTTTTCCAGCGCCCACGCAATATTTCCTTCAGCACTATAGGCTAAATTTTGGGCCCGATCGAGATCGATTCCCTCTTTTTGTGTTAAAAAATTGGCTAAATCAGATTCGTCAACTGCCTGAATAGCAATGCGTTGTGTACGTGAAAGAATCGTTGTTAATAATTTTTGTGCATCAGCACATACTAAGAAAAACAAGGTAGATGTAGGTGGCTCTTCTAACGTTTTTAGTAGTGCATTTCCAGACGATAAATTCAATGATTCTGGATGCCAAATGAGAACAACTTTGAAGGGTGCCTCAAATGGTTTAAGACTTATTTTTGGGAGTAATTTTCTGGTTTCTTCAACGGGGATATTTCCCTGTTTGTTTCCTTCCGCTCCCATGGCACCTAGCCATTCGGGTAAGGTTCGGTAGGGAGAATCCAATAGAAATTTTCGCCATTCAGGAAGGAAAACATCTGACTCGGCTTCTTTGACTTTTTTGGTTGTCACCGTAGGAAACATGAAGACAAGATCCGGATGGACACCTCGCTGGACCTTTTGGCAACTAGGGCATTGCCCACATGAATCTTCCCCTTGTTTGTCGGTGCAAAATAAAAAGGAAGTAAACGCCAGTGCCATGGCTAATTGTGCGCCTCCGTTCGGGCCGTGAAATAATTGCGCATGTGCGATGTGTTGAGTTAACACCGCTTGGCTCAATTGTTTTTTGGTCGTATGAAGTCCGGGAATATCCTGAAAACGCATCCTCTAATTTCGGTCTTTTGCTTCCGCTTTCCAAATCGCTTGCATGTTCGATTCCAGATTTTCTGGAATTTCTTCATTTTTGGCGTTTATCCATGCCTCAGCACTTCGCTTTGCTTCTTCGAATCGATAGGTGTGTACCTTAGGAAATTCGCCCCAGGTAAATGCAGGAATGAATTTAGGAAGAAAGTCAGTCCCACTGATATTACAATGGCAGCTCACCACCGTTCCGGTATTAAATTTTGTGCTAATACCTGTCGTGACAAAATCACCCATGAGCACACCGAATGACTTGACTGCCGTTGGCCGCATATCTTTTTTCGTATAATCATATACGTTCACGTTTTGCAGATCATTGCGTACATTGGACGTGGTCGTCATTGCTCCCCAGTTGCAGAAGGAACCTAGTATGGAATTTCCTAAAAATCCATCATGCGATTTATTTGAATTAGGATACAGGATGGATGCGCTGATTTCGCCGCCAACTTTACATTTTTCACCGATGGTGGTATTCGGGCGAATTTTGGCTCCTAGGTTGGTGGTACTTCCTGCTAAAAGAGCAGCAGGTCCTTGAATCAATGTGCCTATTTGTACGTTTACATTAGCTCCAATATAAACGGGACCTTGGCTTGCATCAATGATGCTACCATGTATCGTGGCACTGGGATCCACGTAGCAGTTTTCTGCTGCGATGAAACTCGTACCACATTCAGCAAGAACCGCTAAATCAGGCTTATTGGGTTGTATCTCAGTCCGCAACGCATGGTTGTTGGCCACAATACAATCCTCGGGGTAGGCGACGAAAAGTGGCTGTTTTACTAGTTGGCTAGCCTCCAGCTCACTCGGATGTTGCTGCGTACTTGCGCGGTAAGCGATCCACTGATTTTGCCACATTAGGTAAGTGTCTTCGGCTAGATTCGTAAGTGCGTCTACTAACTCCTCGGTAGGAATACATGAACCTAATATATGGCAGTCGCTTGGTATGCGGTCTGCTATCGCTTCCCATTTTGTTTCGATGGTGCTGATGCCAATTAATAAGTCTTTCAACTCACGTGTGTACGTAAGTGGCAGCAATTGCTGGACGATTATTGGATCATTGATCAGTAGGCTCGAATTCCACATAGCGCAAATTAAACGAAAAAAGCCTCGACCAAAAAATGGAAGAGGCTTTTCTTTATGCTGTTAGCAGTATTAGTTCTTTGCGTAACGCTTGTTGAACTTGTCTACGCGACCAGTCGTGTCTAATAACACGTTCTTTCCTGTATAGAAAGGGTGTGATTGAGAAGAAACTTCTAGCTTATAAACTGGATATGTTGCGCCTTCGAATTCAGTTGTTTCAGTTGTTGCAACGCATGAGCGAGTCAAAAACTTGTAATCAGCTGACAAATCGTGAAATACTACCTCTTTGTATTCTGGGTGGATGTCTTTTTTCATGTCTTTAATTGTAGACGATTCCCGGCCGTCTGTTTGTTTGTGCTATAAGAGACTTACGGGATATAGTCTCATTTAATCGGGTTGCAAAATTATCATTTTTGAATTTAAAACCAAAATATTTTACTAAGTAATTTTTCGGACTTCGTTGACCTTAAACACACAAAAAAATTATTTTAAAATATTTTTCTAGTACTTTTCCAAGATGCATGGGGCGTAATGATTTGACAGGTGGACACTTATATATGGTAATTTAAATATGACCTTTTTTACTTTAGTTTTTAGCCAAAAAATAGTTTGCAAGCGGAGGTGATTTTTTCTAATTTTACACAAGTGCCCAAGCAACCAAAAGTGCCTCAATTTTTGGTAATCTAAAAGCAAAAAAACAAAACCGCCAACAGGTCAAATTGAAGCAGTTCAAGCGACCAAAATTGAAAAGAAAAAAATTCTTAAGCGGTATTGTATTGTCTAAGATTGACTGGGTGCCAAACGAAGTATTCATTTATATTATTTTATAAGAAACACATGTACGTATTTAAAAGAGACGGTCGTCGCGAATCTGTCAAGTTTGACAAAATCACAGCCAGAATAGAAAAGCTTTGCTATAGCTTGGATCCCTTTTTTGTGCAGCCTTTAGAGGTGGCAAGAAAGGTTATCTCGGGTCTGTATGACGGGGTAAAAACGACCGAATTGGATAATTTAGCGGCTGAAACGGCGGCGTCTTTGACAACAAAGCACCCAGATTATGCCATTCTAGCTGCGCGTATTGCGATATCAAATCTGCACAAGAATACGTTAAAGTCGTTTTCTGCGACGATGAAACGTTTATTTACTTACGTAGATCCAAAGACAGGGCAAAATGCAGCCTTGTTGTCTAAAGAGGTTTACGACATCATTAAAAAGAATGCGGTTGAGTTAGATGAGGCGATCATTTATGACCGGGATTTTGGTTATGATTATTTCGGTTTCAAAACCCTAGAGAAATCATACCTACTTAAGTTAGACGGAGCAATTGCTGAGCGTCCTCAACACATGTTGATGCGTGTGGCTGTTGGTATCCACGGAACTGACATCGCAGCTGCCATTGAGACGTATAATTTATTGTCGGAGCGTTGGTTTACACATGCTACGCCAACCTTGTTTAATGCAGGTACTCCGAAGCCCCAAATGTCATCTTGTTTCTTGCTAGCCATGCAAGATGATTCCATCGAAGGAATCTATGATACCTTAAAGCAAACTGCGAAGATTTCACAGTCGGCTGGAGGTATCGGATTGAGTATTCATAACATCCGTGCAACAGGCTCTTATATTAAGGGAACGAATGGTACTTCTAATGGTATTATTCCTATGTTACGTGTATTTAATGACACAGCACGTTATGTAGACCAAGGTGGTGGAAAGCGTAAAGGGTCATTTGCGATTTATTTAGAGCCTTGGCATGCGGATGTTTTCGAATTCCTAGAGTTGAAAAAGAACCACGGAAAAGAAGAAATGCGTGCGCGTGATTTGTTCTATGCACTTTGGATTCCAGATTTATTCATGAAGCGTGTTGAGAGCAACGAAGAGTGGTCTCTATTCTGCCCACATGAGTGTCCAGGTTTATCTGATGTATACGGTGACGAATTTGAAGCATTATATACAAAGTATGAACTAGAAGGTAAAGCGCGTTCCGTGGTGAAAGCGCAAGAGCTTTGGTTCAAAGTATTAGAGTCGCAAACAGAGACAGGTACACCATATATGTTGTACAAAGATCACGCGAACAACAAGTCTAATCAAAAGAACTTGGGAACAATCAAGTCTTCGAACTTATGTACGGAGATCATGGAGTACACATCGAAAGATGAAGTAGCCGTATGTAACTTGGCATCCTTAGCCTTACCTAAATTCGTTCGTACAACGGAGACGGGTGCGCCAGCATTTGATCACCAACGACTTTATGAGGTAACTAAAGTAGCTACGCGTAACTTAAATAAAGTAATTGATGTCAACTACTACCCGGTACCTGAAGCACGTAATTCAAACCTACGTCACCGCCCAATCGGTTTAGGGGTTCAAGGTTTAGCTGATGTATTCATTATGTTACGTATGCCTTTCGAGTCAGAAGAAGCGCAACAATTGAATAAAGATATCTTTGAAACAATTTATTTCGCAGCGATGGAAACATCGATGGAATTAGCGAAAGTAGAAGGTCCATATTCAACTTGGGAAGGTTCACCAATCTCCAAAGGTGTTTTCCAATTCGATATGTGGAACGTAACACCATCATCAGGAAACTGGGATTGGGAAACTTTACGTCGCGATGTCGTAGAACACGGTGTACGCAACTCCTTGTTAGTTGCGCCAATGCCAACTGCATCAACTAGCCAGATCCTAGGAAATAACGAGTGTTTCGAGCCATATACATCAAACATCTACGCACGTCGCGTATTGTCAGGTGAATTTGCGATTGTCAACAAACACTTGTTGAAAGATTTGATCAAATTGAATCTTTGGAATGAGACCATGAAGAACAAATTGATCTCAGCTAATGGTTCTGTTCAAAGTATTCCTGAAATCCCACAAAATTTGAAAGAACTGTACAAAACAGTTTGGGAGATCAAGCAAAAGACAATCTTGGAGATGGCTGCAGACCGTGGCGCGTACATCTGCCAATCACAAAGTTTGAATATCCACATTCAAGATGTCAACTTTGGTAAATTAACATCTATGCACTTCCACGCCTGGAAGCTTGGTTTGAAGACGGGTATGTACTACCTACGTACGAAAGCTGCAGCAGATGCGATCAAGTTTACCATCGAAAAGCAAGCTGATGTGGCTATCGAGCAAACAAATGAAGTGAATGAGACTGAGTTGCAATATGCTTCTCACGCAGCACAAGCAGCTGCATCATTTACGACGGACGATGCGCAAAATAAGGCTGACATGACCTGTTCATTGGATAATCCAGAGGCATGTGAAGCATGTGGATCATAAATAAATTGAAAGCATAACTTGTCAAAAATCACTTAGCTATCCAGTTAAGTGATTTTTGTGTTTAACTAGCTAACCAAAACATGGGTAATAAAACGATTCTTGTTTCAGCATTTTTTGGTCTGATGATTCTCGGATTCGTTTTGAGGATTTATCATATTGGGTCATTCAGCTTATTTGGGGACGAAAAGCAAAGCATGATGATCGCAGTCGGGAATACCAATATAGGTGGTATGTACGACCTGATGCAACCTGGGAAGACCTTTACGCCTGCCGATTTTTGGGAGCCGCGTGGCATTAAATCCTGGTTGGACTCGGATGCACGCGGCGATGTTAGTGGCAATAGTCTTGTCCATGACATGCTACTCAAAATGGTTGCGTTTATTTTTGGAAAGGGAGATGGTACTGTTCGGAGTATATCGGTGATCTTTAACATGCTGACCGTATGGCTCATGTTTTTTTGGTCACGAAAAATCTATCCAAAAATCACTTGGCAAATTGCGTTGCTAGCATTTGCGGTGATTGAGCCGTTTTTTGTGGTGTATAGCCAACAAGCCCGCAATTATGCGACTTCGATGTTTTTCGCGACGGCATCTAACTTCTTTTATTGGAAACTGATCTACCCGAAATCTGAGCAAGGGATTAAATCTAAAGATTTAACTGGTTGGATATTGACGAGTATCTTAGCGCTCTTTTCTACCTATCTAACCGCCCTAGTGCTTGTTGGGCAAGGAATTTACGCCCTCCTGAATTTGCGCTCGAAGGAAATATGGACGCGTTTGAGTATCGGTGCACTCATCATTATCATACCCTTTCTCGGTTGGATGACTTTGGGTCCAGGTCAATACTTTTTAGCTTATCAAGCAGATGCTGGAGCTCAGTATTTAGCTTACTTGAATGCAAATGGACCAATTCCTGGCTGGATTGAAGCTGCTAATTTTAGTAATCTGCTCAAGCGTACCGTGATGATTTTGTCGGATCTATTCTTTTGGACAAATGATTTATATGCCAAACAAGGTTATCGGTTCGGGGGTGTTGCACTGGTTCTATTTGGCTATGGATTATATACTTGGTTGAAAGATTTCAATCCTGAAAAACGTCGTTTTTATTTATTTGGATTGCTACAGATTTTGCTTCCTATTTTGGTTTTGATCGCAACGGCCATCAATGCGGGAACGACGACCGGATATTTTATTCGTTACGCCGGGTTTGGGCTTCCTTTTGGAATTTTTATTTCGGTAGGCTTTATGGAATATGTTTTTCAAAAGCCCATTTGGATTCGTTTGGTCGCAGGCTTATTTGTGTTTATTCAAGCATATTTTTTAGTCTTCGCCTTTTTACCACTCTACCAAGATAAATCGCAAAAGTATACCTCATCTACCGGTCGGATTAAAAATCCATACATTGATATTGCAGACAAATTACGCGCACAATATACCGTTGGCGACACCATTTTGTATCCATCGCATGTGATCAATTTCCTGAATTCGAAACATCTTGCTGGAGGTTCGTATAGCGTGGCAGATGCGCAATTAGTGAATTTGTATTTATCGCCTTCAGATAAATTTATCCAGCGAATCGATACGCTGCGAAAAGATTCCGTAATTTTAAAGCGCAAAAATGGAACAGAAGTTCTGATTTTTGATTTTAAACAAGGTAAATACCGCTATTAATTTATGCCCAATTCGACGCCTCAAGTTTCATTTGTTATTCCTGTCTACAACGAAGAGAGCAATCTTTCGATGTTGGCCGACCGGTTAGTGAAAATCATGGATCAATCGCCCATCACCTTGGAGGCTGTGTTAATCGATGATGGCAGTCGGGATAATTCCCGCACCATGTTGCAGCAATTAGCCTTGAGTGATCCACGTTTCCATGTAGTTTTGTTGTCGCGTAATCATGGTCACCAACTGGCCCTGACGGCAGGACTTTCGGTTGCGCGCGGGTCGGAAGGAGTATTTGTGTTGGATGGCGATTTGCAAGATCCACCGGAGTTATTAGATACGTTTTATGCCAAATTTAAAGAAGGTTATGACGTTGTCTATGCTGTACGTGAGAAGCGTAAAGAGGTATTTTATAAGCGTTTTGCCTATTTTATTTTTTATCGAATTTTGAAGAAAATTGCCAACATAGACATTCCGTTGGACAGTGGCGATTTCTCTTTTATCAGTCGGCGCGTAGTTAACGTCCTCAATAAAATGCCTGAAGAGAGCCGTTTTATCCGTGGAATGCGTACGTGGATAGGCTTTAAGCAAATTGGCATTGCGTATGATCGTCAAGAACGAGCATCTGGAGATTCAAAATATTCGTTTAGCAAATTGGTTCAGCTAGCGCTGAATGGAATTTATAATTTTAGTGAATTCCCCATCAAGTTTGTTACCTCGCTGGGCGGGTTTGCTATTGTTTCTTCGGTAATCTATTTGATTTCTGTAATTGTTAAGAAACTGTTTTTTGATCAGGTCATTGAAGGTTTTACAGCCTTGCTCTTTGTGATTATTTTGTTTGGTGGTATACAATTAATGGCCATAGGTGTTCTTGGGGAATATATTTTGCGTATCTTCTTCCAATCAAAAAGTCGGCCAAATTTCATTATCGAAAAAGAAATTTGTGCAGGCAAATACCTAGATGAATAACATGCGGCTATCGGACTTGTGTTTACGCTTATTTTATGTGGATGCAGTCCTTGAACTCTTGGCACCATGGGTTTTTCCTGAAGCTCGCTATGTGACCAAACCCTTACTCATGCTCCTTTTAGCAGGGTATGTGGGTCTAGAATCTAAATCATTATTAGTTGTTCTGTTTTTTGCCTGGTTGGGCGATGTTTTTTTGCTTATCCCGGGTGATAATCCCTTATTTTTCCAGTTAGGCTTGGGGAGTTTCTTACTCATGCAATTTGCTTATATCTGCTTGTTTCATCTCCGGTCAAAGGAAATTTGGCATTGGTCGATAGGTGCAATTATGGTCTATGTGGTGAATTTACTAAGATTCTTATGGCCACATGTGGCTGAAGGTTTGCGTATTCCCGTGGTTGTTTATGCGATAGCACTTGGGGCTATGTTGTATTTTGGTGCCAAATTGAAGGATAAGGTCATCTTTTGGGGCGCATTATTATTTGTTATTTCTGATAGCTTATTGGCTTTAGGCAAGTTTTATTATGCTATTCCGGGGAATTCATTCTTGGTTATGAGTACTTATATACTAGCACAATTGTTACTAATCTCGCGTTTACGTAAATTGCAGCTTACGAATTAATTCGGGGTTCTTATGATCAAGCAGGAAGTTGCATCTGTTTTAGCAGAATTATCAGAAAAATTACAAGGAAGTCTCTTTACAGATACCGTCATGCGGACCTTGTATGCAACGGATGCATCAGCTTATCGTGAAATGCCGCTTGGTGTTGCGATTCCTGAAACCCAAGCAGATATCCAAACCTTGATTTCGTTTGCGGATACGCATCAAATTCCCTTGATTCCCCGTACAGCTGGTACGTCGTTAGCCGGTCAGGTAGTCGGCGCTGGATTAGTCGTAGACGTCTCAAAATTTTTCGATCGCATTCTGGAAGTAAATAAGGAGGAATCCTATGTTTGGGTAGAGCCCGGTGTTGTGCGCGATGTGTTGAACGTAGAGTTGAAAAAGCATGGTTTATTTTTTGGTCCTGAAACATCTACCGCGAATCGGGCGATGATGGGGGGGATGTTGGGAAATAACTCCTGCGGATCTAATTCAGTCGTGTATGGATCTACGCGTGACCACGTACTCGCGGTGGAAGGTTATTTGTCCGATGGTACTTTTGTGACTTTTGAGGCAGAAGATCCGTTTGAAACGGTGAAGCAATTACCAGAAGGGAGTCGTTTACATACGATATATACGCAGACGCTAGCTGCGTTGAGTAACCCAACGAATCAACAAAATATCCAATCAGAATTCCCTAAGCCAAGTATTAAGCGCCGGAATACGGGGTATGCCGTGGATATGTTATTGAATTCCAATGCATTTATTGCCGATAAACCTGCGTTCAATTTTTGTAATTTATTAGCTGGTTCTGAAGGTACACTGTGTTTTGCAACACGTATTAAGTTACATGTAGATCCGTTGCCTCCCGCACATTTGGGTTTGGTTTGCGCGCATTTTAATACGATTGATGAGGCGTTGCGGGCCAACTTGATTGCGTTACAATTCAATCCGTCCGCTTCTGAGTTAATGGATCATTATATTTTAGAATGTACCAAGGCGAATGCTGAACAGAGTCAAAACCGGTTCTTCGTCGAGGGGGATCCAGGGGCAATATTAGTTGTTGAATTACGTGCAGATGACGCGGACAGTTTAGCTAAACAAGCTCAAGCAGTTGAGCAAGCGATGCGTGCTGCTGATTTGGGATATCATTTCCCTTATGTTACGGGAGGTGATGTGAAGAAGGTGTGGGATTTGCGTAAGGCAGGTTTAGGCTTGCTTTCTAATCTTCCAGGTGACGAAAAAGCGGTTGCCGTGATTGAAGATACGGCGGTGGATGTAAATGACCTGCCTGCGTTCATTGCCGAATTTAATGAGATTTTAACGGCCAATAATTTATACTGTGTGCACTATGCACATGCTGGTTCAGGCGAATTACACTTGCGCCCGATCATTAATTTAAAGACTGAAGAAGGCCACAAACAGTTTCGCCATATCGCGGAAGAGATTGCGCGTTTGGTTAAAAAATATCAAGGTTCGCTCTCAGGAGAACATGGAGATGGCCGTTTACGTGGAGAATTTATTCCGTGGATGGTGGGTGAGGCGAATTACCAATTAATGCGCGAGTTGAAATCGTGGTGGGATCCGAAAGGGATATTTAATCCCAACAAGATTGTGGATACGCCACCGATGGATACGTTTTTGCGATATGAGGCGGGCCAACAAACCCCTGAGTTTAAAACAGCATTTCGATATAAAGATCAAGATGTTTTGCAACATGCCGAGCAGTGCAACGGATCAGGTGACTGCCGGAAAACGCCTGTTTCTGGGGGTACGATGTGCCCTTCGTTCATGGCGACTCGAAATGAAAAAGAGACCACGCGTGCTCGGGCCAATATTCTTCGTGAATTTTTAACGCACTCTTCGCAGCCTAATCGCTTTAATCACAAAGAGATTAAAGAGGTGATGGATTTGTGTTTGGCGTGTAAGGGTTGTAAAGCGGAATGCCCATCGAATGTCGATGTGGCCAAGCTGAAAATGGAATTTCTTTACCAGTACCAAAAAGAAAATGGAACGCCTTTACGCAGTTGGTTAGTAGGTCACTTCGCGACCGTTTCTTCCTTAGCTTCGTATGTTCCTGCATTATATAATGCGGTGATGGGTACGCCATTTTTGCGTCGTATCTCGAATCGATTAGTGGGCTTCCATCCAGATCGTACCATGCCTTTGTTGGCTAAGCAATCGCTTTGGTCTTGGCTGAAAGGGCGTAAGTCAATCGATGCTAAGAAAGCAGTTTATTTGTTTGTGGATGAGTTCACCAACTATAACGATGCGGAAGTGGGGCGGAAAGCAGTGCTATTGCTTGAAGCTTTAGGCTATGAAGTCCGCACGATGGCGCATCCGATTTCGGGTAGATCGTTCTTGTCGAAAGGTATGCTCGATGAGGCACGCAAATTAGCGCAGGCAAATGTTGAGTTATGGTCGGCACTTGTGACGGCAGACATTCCATTAGTAGGCATTGAGCCATCAGCAATTTTAACCTTCCGAGATGAATATCCGGATTTAGTTTCCGATGCTTGGTTAGCCAAAGCCCAAGATTTAAGTAAAAATGTACTCTTGTTAGAAGAATTCATCGCGAGCGAAGCAGATGCGAAGCGGATTAATAAATCGTTATTTAAAGCAGATAAGCGGTTGTTGAAGTTGCATGGACATTGCCAACAAAAATCTATGAGCTCTTTAGTGGCTGCTAAAAAAGCCTTGTCGTTGCCGGCAAATTTTGAGGTACAATTGATTCCTTCGGGATGTTGTGGAATGGCGGGTTCGTTTGGATACGAGAAAGAGCACTATGATTTGTCTATGCAAATCGGGGAATTAGTGTTGTTCCCTACGGTGCGCGCACAGGGGCCAGAGGTGGAAATTGTGGCTTCGGGGACAAGTTGCCGACATCAAATTCACGACGGTACGCAACGCCACGCGAAGCATACCGCCGAGATATTATTTGAGGCGCTGGCTTAGTTAGAAACGCCAGCGAACAAAAGCCTCCATGGCCTCGTATTCTGCGAGGCCTAATTTATTGTACAATTCAGCGGTTCCACGGTTACGTTCTTCGGCACGTTGCCAAAATTCCCGCGAGTCTTCTCCTTGGAAAACGACACCATCTTTTTGGGATTGGTGTTTGAAAATACCCATACGTTTCTTGAAAACTTGGTCAGGTGACATAGGTACGGCCATTTCAATTTGGTCGATATCCCATTCTGCCCAAGCACCTTTGTATAACCAAACCCAGCAATTCTTCATGTATTCCCGGTGTTTCAGACGCGTAATTGCCTCAAAAATAGCATCTAGGCACACTTTGTGTGTTCCATGTGGGTCTGCTAAGTCGCCTGCGGCGTAGATTTGATGCGGCTGAATTTCCTCGATGACATTCATAATTAACTGAATATCAGGTTCAGTTAAAGGTTTTTTACGGATGGTACCCGTTTCATAGAATGGCATATTTAAGAAATGTGCATTCTCTTTTTTGATGCCTACGAAGCGGCAGGTATTTTTTGCTTCCCCTTGACGAATGAGTCCTTTGATCTCGCGAACGGATTCAATGTCCACTTCAGAGTCACGTTTTCCTTTGAGAAACTTAACGGATTCCTTGTAGATCTTATTTGCTTTGGCATTGCTGCTTTCAAATTTCTCGTTGAAATCAATGACAAATTCAGCAAATCGGAGTGCTTCATCGTCCGCCACCGCGATGTTTCCTGATGTCTGATAAACGACATGCACATCGTGCCCTTGATCGTGTAAGCGCTGAAAAGTTCCACCCATGGAGATGATGTCATCGTCCGGGTGGGGGCTGAAAATGATGACTTTTTTGCGTGCAGGAAAGGCACGCTCCGGTCGATGGGTATCGTCGGCATTCGGTTTGCCTCCGGGCCAACCCGTAATCGTGTGTTGCAGGTAATTGAAAACTTCAATATTAATGTCGTGCGACTGGCCGTAGAGGGACAATAATTCCGACATGCCATGTTCATTATAATCTTTAGTGGTCAGTTTGAGTACAGGCTTACCCAGCGCTAATGACAGGTGCGTAACCGCTTTTTTAATCATGTTGCGATCCCAAGTCACCGAATCTACCACCCAAGGCGTTTTTATACGAGTCAGTAGGGAAGCAGCCGTTTCATCTAAAATGAAAGTGGTGTTAGGATGTTGCTGTAAATAGGAAGCAGGGATTTCGGAGGTGACAGGTCCTTCAACAGCCCGGGCAACGCTTTCCGCTTTATGTTCTCCCCAAGCGAGCAAAACGATACGTTTGGCGTTCATGATTTTATCAATCCCTAACGTAATGGCTTTTTTGGGTACTTTTTCTAATCCACCAAAGTCAATCGCTGCATCGATTTTCGTTAGGATGTCGAGCGTCATTAAACGCGTTTTTGAGGTGATGATGGAGCCTGGTTCATTGAAACCAATGTGTCCGTTGCGACCAATACCTAATAAATAGAAGTCAAACCCGCCTAGTTTCTCGATTTTCTCCTCGTAGTCTCTACAAAACTCTGGAATTTTATCGTAGGCTAGTGTTCCATCAGGAATATGGTAATTTGTTACCGGTATATCCACGTGATCGAACAATTGCTCTTTCATGAAGCGGGTATAACTTTGCACGGAATCTGGTTCCAT
>CAIUGL010000083.1 GCA_903898715.1 uncultured Cytophagaceae bacterium | reverse complement strand
GATGCCATTGTGACGATGTCATCTATGAATGTTATTGCGGGAGAGTTAGATACTTAAGACATGAGCAACATTGTTTTCCCAGCAGAAACGCTGGATTTAATTAAAAAAATTATTGCACGTTACCCGGACGGGAAACAGAAGTCGGCCATTTTGCCCATCCTTCACCTCGCGCAAGCGGAGTGGAAATGGTGCTCTCCAGCCGTGATGGATTATGTGGCAACGTTGCTTTCGATCAGCCCGATCGAAGTATATGAGGTCGCATCTTTCTACACGATGTTTCACTTGGAGCCAGTGGGAGAGCATGTGATTGAGTATTGTCGGACGGGTCCTTGTTGCCTCATGGGTGGTGTTGAAGTATATGACCACTTGAAAAAGCGTTTGGGAATCCAAACGGGCGAGACGACGAAAGACGGGAAGTTTACGATCAAAGAAGTTGAATGTTTAGCGGCTTGCGGCTGGGGTCCAGTATTCCAAATTCGGGAGAAGTACTACATGCATTTGACGAATGAGAAAGTGGATGAGATTATTGATGAATTAAGCAAATAAGCCGAGGATGAAGATATTAACGCAACATATTGACGTACCAGGAATAGAGACCATCGACGTTTTCATGAAAAACGGTGGGTATAAGGCGGTTGAGAAAGCGATCAAAACGATGACGCCGGATGAGGTAACGGAAGAGGTAAAGAAGTCAGGTTTACGTGGTCGTGGAGGTGCAGGTTTCCCGATGGGTATGAAGTGGTCGTTTTTGGCGAAGCCAGAAGGTGTGCCTCGTTACTTAGTTTGCAATGCAGATGAGTCGGAGCCAGGTACGTTTAAGGATCATTATTTGATGATGAAATCTCCTCATACCTTGATCGAAGGAATGATCGTTTCCAGCTTTGCTTTGGGAGCAAATACTTCCTACATCTATGTGCGTGGAGAGTTAATGTATGTCATTAATATTCTCGAAAAAGCCATTCAGGAGGCTTATGACAAAGGATTATTAGGAAAAAATATTTTAGGGTCTGGCTATGATTTAGACCTTTTTGTGCAGCCAGGTGGAGGTGCTTATATCTGTGGTGAGGAAACAGCTTTGTTGGAATCATTGGAAGGTAAGCGTGGAAATCCACGTAATAAGCCACCATTCCCAGCGGTGAAAGGTTTGTGGCAATGCCCAACGGTCGTGAATAACGTAGAATCTATTGCGGCAACTTCTTGGATTGTGAATAACGGTGGAGATGCGTATGCGGCGATCGGAGTAGGAAGAAGTACAGGAACTAAATTAATCTCAGCATCAGGTCATATCAAAAAACCAGGTGTCTATGAAATTCCATTGGGAATTACCGTAGAGGAATTTATCTACTCAGACGAATATTGCGGAGGCATCCGTGATGGACATAAATTAAAGGCTGTTGTGGCAGGAGGATCTTCCGTGCCTATTTTATCAGCAGATAATATATTAACTACCGATGCAGGTGAGAAACGTCTAATGACGTATGAGTCACTTTCGGAAGGTGGATTTGCGACAGGTACCATGTTAGGTTCTGGTGGATTCATTGTGATGGATGAGACAACTTGCATCGTACATAATACCTTAACTTTTGCACGTTTTTACCATCATGAGTCATGTGGACAATGTTCCCCATGCCGTGAAGGTACTGGCTGGATGGATAAGGTAATCAAGCGTATTGAAACAGGTAAAGGAAGAAGTGAGGACATTGATTTGTTAGTTGACGTAGCTAAGAAAATCGAAGGAAACACGATTTGCCCGTTAGGTGATGCAGCGGCGTGGCCAGTGGCTGCGGCGATTCGTCACTTTAGAGATGAATTTGAATGGCATATTACGCACCCAGAAGAGGCAACAAAACCAGGTGCGGTGTACATGCGCCCAGGGGCTAGTTGGTCTAACTAAGTTAGTTTCATGGCAAACAAGGTCTTATTTGTGGGTCATGATGCCAACCGCGCAGGTGCGCAATTAGTACTTTTACATTGGATTAAAGCGGAGGCAGCTCGGGGGAATAACCCCTATTTATTGTTGGCAAGAGGGGGTGTGCTGCTAAAAACGTATCAAAAATACGCTCAGGTCTGGGTTTGGGAGAAAGGTCCTAGCCAATTGGCCAAATGGGTAAAAAAAATACCGTTGCTCAAACGTGAGGAACGGATAAATCGGGAACCAAGTATCGCTGAAATCAAGCGGTTGATTGCGCGTTTACAGCGTGAAAAATTTGATTTGATTTTGGGTAATACCGTAGCTTCTTTGGGTTTAATGCAGCAATTACGTCTGTTGAATGCGTCTTTTGAGGCCTACATTCATGAGCTTGATTTTTCGCTAAAAATGTATGCTTCGAAAGAAGACATGGCATTTTTGAGGAATGATTGTCGGCGCGTTTATGCAGTTTCAGCGCAGGTCCAACAAGTCTTGCAGGAAACATATTCGGTTCCACAGGGGAATTTGGCAATTTTGCCACCTATTGTGGAATTGCCTAAACAACAGCAGGATCGTGGACAAGAGCAACGGAAATCGCTAGGAATTCCAGCGAATGCCCCAGTCGTTTTCGGTTGTGGTTTAGCGGAATGGCGCAAAGGGACGGATATTTTTGTGCGTGTTGCCAAGCAATTGATCGCCAAACATGCAGACCTGCATATGGTCTGGGTGGGTGTCGGAAACGAGCCGTTTTCAGTTGATTTGAAAGCTGAGAAGGCCAACTGGGATACGGAAAATCGTTTGCATTTAGTACCGACGCAAGCGGATCCAAAACCGTATTTCGATATGGCCGACTTGTTTTTCTTGTCATCTCGGGAGGATCCATTTCCGCTGGTGATGCTAGAAGCAGGGTATGCGGCCACGCCGATTATAGGATTTAAAGGAGCGGGTGGAGTCAATGATTTTTTGGCAGCCCATCCTGAGTTGTTGGTGGAGTATACGGATGAAGCGCATGCGGCCAATAAAATAGAAACGGTTTTAGCGTGGCCTTTGGCAGAACGAAAAGCCTTAGGATTGAAATTAAAGGAAAAGGCATTGGGGTATTCGGCGACGAATTTCATCCAGCGTTTTTCGGAATTAAATGAGCAATAACATCAGGTGCGAACCTGTTAGATGATAGATTATGAAAGTAACGATTGATAACATCACCTTGGATGTAGAACCGGGAACAACCATCATGCAAGCCGCTCGGATGATCGGACCTGAGGTTGCGCCACCAGCTATGTGTTACTATGAACCGCTTCAAGGTTCAGGCGGGAAATGTCGTGCGTGCTTAGTCAAAGTGACGGCTGGTTCTGAAAAGGATCCACGTCCGATGCCTAAATTAGTTCCGGCATGTATCACAGCTGTTCAAGATGGCATGATTGTGGAAAACACGGTGAATGAGGCCGTGCTAGAAACACGCAAGGGAATTGTTGAATTTTTATTATTAAATCATCCGTTGGACTGTCCAGTTTGTGACCAAGCGGGTGAGTGTCATTTGCAAGATTTCTCTTTCGAGCACGGGGTTTCTTCTACCCGTACGGTAGAAGAACGCAATACCTTCGAGCCGGTTGACCTAGGTGAAAACATCAAGTTAAACATGAATCGTTGCATCTTGTGCTACCGTTGTGTCTACACGGCGGATCAAATCACAGATGGCCGTGTGCATGGGGTGATGAACCGGGGAGATCATGCAGAAATTAGTACGTACATCGAGAAGGCAATTGATAATGATTTCTCAGGAAACGTGATTGATGTTTGTCCAGTGGGCGCATTGACAGATAAAACCTATCGTTTTAAGAGTCGTGTTTGGTTCTCTAAGCCGATGGATGCTCATTGTTCTTGTGACAAATGTTCAGGTAATGTAACCTTATGGTACCGTGGAGACGAAGTGATTCGGGTAACGGGTCGCAAGAATCAGTGGGGTGAATTGAAGGAATTCATTTGCAACACATGTCGTTTTGATCGGAAGAAAACATCGGATTGGGTGATTGAAGGACCTACTGAAGTGTCTAGACATTCGGTGATTTCAGCGAATAAATATGGAGCTAATATGATTCGCCCAGCGTTTCCAATCGCTCAAGCAGCGCGTGATTTCAAGCAAATCGATGATAATCGCGATCGTAGCTTTTTAGAAAATAAATCAATTTTGCCCGCAAAGAAATAAGCTATGGAATTATTGAATGATGTATTTACGGCCAAAGCCATTTTTGTAGGAATCGTTTTTGCGATCACCCTCGGTGTGGCAGCCTATTCAACGTATTTTGAGCGGAAGATTGCTGCCTTTATGCAGGATCGTATCGGTCCAGATCGTGCGGGTCCTTTTGGTATTTTGCAGCCTTTAGCCGATGCGGTGAAGATGTT
>CAIUGL010000082.1 GCA_903898715.1 uncultured Cytophagaceae bacterium | reverse complement strand
GGTCAAACGATCATCAAGGGTATGGGTGAGCTTCACTTAGAGATCATCATCGACCGTATGCGTCGTGAGTTCAAAGTAGAAGTTAACCAAGGTGCTCCTCAAGTAGCTTACAAAGAGTCATTGACTAAGACGACTGAACACCGTGAGGTTTACAAGAAACAATCAGGTGGTCGTGGTAAGTTTGCAGATATCGTATTTGAAATCGGACCAAGAGAAGATGACAAACCAGGTTTAGAATTCGTTAACAATATCGTGGGTGGTGTGATTCCTCGTGAATTCATCCCAGCGGTTCAAAAAGGTTTCGAAGAAGCAATGAAAACAGGTGCTTTGGCTGGATACCCAATGGATTCAATGAAAGTTCGTTTATTCCACGGTTCATACCATGATGTCGATTCAGATTCATTATCATTTGAATTAGCAGCGCGTATGGGTTACAAGGAATCAGCGAAACAAGCAGGTGCTAAGTTGATGGAGCCTATCATGGCCGTTGACGTAGTTACTCCAGACGAATACACTGGACCAATCACAGGTGACTTAAACCGTCGTCGTGGTATCATGAAAGGTATGGATTCACGTCAAGGAGCTGTAATCTTGAAGGCTGATGTGCCTCTTTCTGAATTATTCGGTTACGTAACAGATTTACGTACGATGTCTTCAGGACGTGCAACAGCATCGTTAACGTTCTCTCACTATGAATTCGTTCCGCAAAACATCGCTGACGAAGTAGTTAAGAAAGCAAAAGGATTGTAAGATTCTTTGAACATTGTAAAAGCCCGAACTTCACAGTTCGGGCTTTTTTTTATGCCTAATGCAAATTTAGTTACGCAACAAAATAGCGCTTGA
Organism: uncultured Cytophagaceae bacterium; assembly: GCA_903898715.1. GTDB lineage: Bacteria > Bacteroidota > Bacteroidia > Cytophagales > Spirosomataceae > Aquirufa > Aquirufa avitistagni. The sequence continues at coordinate 17,594 of CAIUGL010000082.1, read as the reverse complement.
AGGACTGAATGGGCAATTCGATCAACCGGTAGGAAACATAGGCTACCACAAACAATACGATTAATGAGCTAAGGTTATAGGGCAACACCGGCACCGAAATCCCCATGCGAGCCGCTAACTTAAAAAACAAATCAGGCACCAGCATGTGATATAAATAAAGACCATAGGACATTTGGCCAATCAAACGGAGCGGTTGAGCCGAAAAAACCTTCGCAACCCATCCGGGCTGCATGGCGTAAAACAACAAAGCTAACGAGACCAGCGATGTAAACGTCCGAAAAAACAATTGCTTCACTAGGTCGCCATCCGAGTGTTTTAAACATATCATCAGAAAGCAAAATACTACTGGGATGATTAGACGCTTAATCCATACAGCTAGTGCTGCTGACTGCCCTGCACGGAGGTAATGAGCCAACAGCGCACCCCAGGCAAATGTGTCCACACACGAAAACATACTCACGCCCAATCCACCATAAACATGGATAGAGAAATACCGGTAAACCACCCCAAAAATGACCGTAAACCACAAGAAATAAGCACGAAAGCGCGTGGTCAATAACAACATGCAAAAAGGCCAAAGCAAATAAAACTGTTCCTCCACGGAAAGTGACCAATAAGGCGATAGCGCATCCGACCAGTTGCCATGCAACTCAATCCAATAATTCACTAAATATGTCCAGTAATACCCAGGATGGGTGTAAAAGTCTGTATTCACCACAACTGAAAAACGCTGTAAAACCAACAGCCCGATCAACACCAGAAAATAAATGGGAAAAATCCGTAACGCCCGTCGGACCACAAAGTTTTTAAACGACCGCGCAAAAGTCCCTAAAGACTGCTGCTCCATTAATATATTCGAAATCAAATACCCGCTTAAAACAAAAAACAAGGTTACACCGATAGGGCCATTTGGCATGAGATTAATCCCTTGACCCTCCGGGAACCAGTGATAAACCAACACCAATAAAATCGCTAAAGCGCGAACTCCGTCCAGCGCAGGGATGTATTTCATAGCAACAAAACTAAGGAAAACCTCTTATCCTTCCTACGACCGTTTCATCCCCACAAAATATCTTTTGTCGAAAAGTTCCAAGATTATCGCAGGAAGCGCGTAATTTTGAGTCGAATTTTTCTGAAACGATGACAAAAATTATAGAGACCAAGCATATTTCCAAACGCTACGTGATGGGAGAAGAGGTAATCGACGCATTAAAAGACGTTAGTATCTCTGTAAATAAAGGGGAATATGTGGCCTTCATGGGTCCATCCGGATCAGGAAAATCAACCCTCATGAACATCGTAGGCTGTTTAGATACTCCCACAACAGGTTCCTATGTCCTAAACGGACAGGATGTTTCGACCATGTCAGAAAATGAATTAGCTGCCGTACGCAACAAAGAAATCGGGTTTGTATTCCAAACATTCAACTTATTACCTCGTCAATCCGCCCTTGAAAATGTAGCCCTTCCGCTGATCTATGCCGGATATTCTAAGTCCGAGCGCACACGCATTGCCATGGAAACACTGGCAGGGGTAGGACTCGAAAACCGTGCCCTTCACAAGCCAAATGAGCTTTCGGGTGGTCAAAGACAACGTGTAGCTGTTGCCCGTGCACTTGTAAACGATCCTTCTATTTTGTTGGCCGATGAGCCAACAGGTAACTTGGACACCAAAACATCCTATGAGATCATGGATCTCTTTGATCAATTGCACAAAAAAGGCAATACCATCGTCATGGTTACCCACGAAGACGATATTGCCCAATATGCTCACCGAATCATTCGTTTACGTGATGGTGTGGTAGAATCTGACACCATCAATAAAAACGTTCGGAAGGTAGAAAAAATCTAAACCTTCACGCGGTCAGTTCCGTACGGTGCGCGCTGCGAACGGCGCAACCAAGTATTCGCTTCCTTATTATTCACGAAAGTCTCTTTCGAAGGATCCCATTGTAACTTACCTGGCACCTTCATCGCCACGTGCGTAATTAAACAAACGGTACAAGCACGGTGTCCAATCTCAATCGGTGAGATCGGCTCTTTACGCGTCTCAATACAATCTAGCCAGTTGCCATGCTGATCATCTGAATGATACAAATGAATTTCATTTGCCCCGATAACAGAGCTCAAGATTTTCGGATCTGATGCGTCCAAAGCCTTTGAACGTACTTTTGATGTAGGATCTGTAGGCGTCGCTGCGTAATCCCCGCGCGAAACAAAAATCCACCCTTCTGAACCTTCATACCGAATACCGTTTGGAAATCCGCCCGACGTATACATGGTGATTCCGTTTGCGTACTCTGCTTTGGCCATAAAATCTCCGTGCACATTCCACAAACCAGACTTAGGGAATTCAGCTAAAGCCTCAATTGAAACTGGACCCGTGTATTCCGTATCCATTCCCCAAGCTGCTGAATCAAAGTGATGCTGACCCCAACCCGTAATCATACCTGCACCAAACTGCTCCATACGTAACCATCCCGGGCGATCATAGCCTTTCTGCGGGTGTACCGCAATTTCAGTATACGGCACATAAGGCGTAGAGCCTAACCACATATCGTAATTAAAGCCTTTGGGTACAGGCATCGCTGGCGCCGGCGGACCAGATGGATCACCTGGTAAACCTACCTTCACGGTATGTAATTTTCCAATTCGGCCATTGCGAACTAATTCTGCTGCAATACGAAATTGCGAGGTAGAACGCTGCTGAGTACCCACCTGTAAAATACGTCCCGTTTTCTTAATCACATTGGCGAGCTGGCGCCCTTCATGAATTGTCAACGAAGTAGGCTTTTGCAAATAAATATCTTTACCCGCAAGTGCCGCTTCCATGGCAGGCTGCGCATGCCAAAAATCCGGCGTACTAATCATCACCGCATCAATGTCTTTATTCAACAACATCTCCCGGTAATCGTCATACATCTTCACATCGATGTAATTCGACTGACCTGTTTTTTTCGTGTAATATTCCTCAACCAACTGCTTCGTCTCCTCCGTCCGATGACGATCCAAATCACACACCGCCATGATCCGCGCCTTCTCATGTTTCCACGTTCCTGGTAAATCATGGGTACGCGCAATACGACCACAGCCGATTTGACCTATATTAATCTTGTTGCTTGGGGCATCTTTTCCACCCAACACATGTGCTGGAACGATGGTAGGAAATCCAAGGGTACCCACGGCTCCCAAGGCTATGTTATTGATAAATTTTCTCCTTTTCATGCTTTAATAGATATGTTGGTTGCGTTTTTCTGTGCAATTAATGCGAGTTCCGTTGATAAAAAACAATGTGCTTGTGTCATCGCCGTTTCCGTACGATTCAACACATCATCCACGAGCAATTCGCCGTGTGGCAAATTAACATCCTTGCAATCAACATACAAGGTCTCTTTCTTATTCACAATGTATAAATGGCTGCCTGTCCCATGCGGCGAGGCAATATCGGTATTCTTACGCACTTCAATATAACCATCCGTTCCTAAAATAGTCAGCCGACCATCACCCCAGGTATTCAAGCCGTCTGGTGTAAACCAATCCACGCGTATGTAGCCCGAACCTTTATTACTGCGTAACATCAAATCACCAAAGTCTTGGAATTTGGGATACTGCGGATGGTGGTGATTCGCAATTTGCGAAGCCACAACTTCTCCTTGTGTTGAACCTGTAAAATGCAAAAATTGATCTACCTGATGTGAGGCGATATCTGTAATAATCCCCCCGTAATATTTGGTGTCGAAAAACCAATCAGGACGCGAATTGACACTCATGCGGTGCGGACCCGTTCCCAGCGTCTGCATCACCTTGCCAATCTTTCCTTGAGCGACCAATTGGCTTGCCAATTCCGTCGCCTTATTCTCAAAACGCTCACTAAATGAAATCGAATAAATGCGCTTCGTTTCCTTTTGAACTTTGCGCACTTCGGCTAATTGCTCTAGACTTATAATGCCGGGCTTGTCGACCATGTAGTCTTTGCCATGCTGCATCACGCGAATCCCTAAAGGCGCACGTTCATGTGGAGTAATCGAACTCAAAACCAATTTGATCGAAGGATCTTCCAAGACCTCCGCTTCACTCTTAACGAGTTTTGCTTGCGGATATCGCTTAGCGAAATCTTTAATCAAATCGGGCTCTTTGGCATAATAGGAAACAAACTCCCCGCCTCCACGAATAATGGAATTAGCCATCGAATAAATATGTCCGTGGTTAATGCCCACGACCCCAAAACGTAAACGAGGCGCGATGACCTTCTGCGAAGAAACTTGGACAAAAGAGCTGGTGGCATCTTTAATTGAAGGCATAAATGCCAATCCGCTCAATAGACTCGCGTCGTGAAGGAACTTCCGACGATTCGAGGAACTTGATTTCATGATTGAATAGGTTTAAACTATGTTTAAAAGTTAAATGATTGAGATATCTACTTGTGTATGCCCACAAAAAAAGCTGCTCATTTCTGAACAGCTTTCTTTTATATAAAAAAATCTCAAACCTATTTTTTCTTCTCTTTAACACGAGCAGCTTTTCCTTGCTTACCACGCATGTAGTATAAACGTGCACGACGCACTTTACCACGACGCATAACTTCGATTTTATCGATGTTTGGTGATAAGATTGGGAAGATACGCTCTACACCAATACCATTAGAAATTTTACGTACCGTGAATGACTCACCAGCACCTGAATTTTTACGTTGGATTACCAATCCTTGGAACACCTGGATACGCTCCTTGTTACCTTCACGGATCTTAACGTGTACATTTACTGTGTCTCCAGCAGCAAATTCTGGATGCTCTGCACGACGCGTTGCATTCTCAGCTTCTACAAATTTAATTAAATCACTCATCTGACTTTTTATTTTGTGTAATATCAGCACTTAGCGGTCACTTTGTACATAAAATTGCTGATTGGGTTGCAAAGATAGAAAAAATATTTCTTTCTAAAAACAATCAATTACTTTTTCCCTTTAATCGATTGAACAAACGCAACGATCTCACCACGAAGATCTTGGGCCTGCCCCAATAACTTAACAAATGCACTTCCTATAATCGCACCAGCCGATGACTCAGAAGCCTTCAAGAAACTCGCACGATCTGATATGCCAAAGCCAATCAAACGTGGATTTTTCAAGTTCATCCCATTAATTCGCTTAAAGTACGTTTCCTGAATATCTGAAATGCCCGTCTTGGCACCCGTAGTACTCGCCGAAGAAACCATGTAAATGAATCCTTTGCTAATCGCATCCACTTGGGCAATACGCGCGTCTGTCGTCTGTGGCGTAATCAAAAAGATGTTATATAATCCATATTGCTCAAAGATTGCTTGGAATTCCGACTCATATTCGGCCATCGGCAAATCGGGTAAAATCACCCCATCAATACCCACTTCCGCACATTTTTTGCAAAATGCCTCCACGCCATATTGCAACACCGGATTGATGTAACCCATCAATAACACGGGAACAGTGATGGTTTGACGCATCGCTTGTAATTGTTCAAACAAATGCGCTACGGTCATTCCTTGATCTAAAGAAACTTGATTCGATTGCTGAATCGTCTCCCCATCCGCAACCGGATCAGAATACGGCATCCCAATCTCAATAATATCAACCCCGCCTTCCTGCAAGGCTTGTAACACCGTCATCGTATCCCCTAAATTAGGATAACCCGCCGTCGCGTATACGTTCAATATGGGCTCAGTAGCCTCCGCAAATAATTTTGTAATCCGATTCATCTTAGTCATTCAATTTTAAGTGCTGCTGATACGTGGACAAATCTTTATCCCCTCTGCCCGACAAATTCACCACAATCACCTCATCCGGTTTCGCGTGTAATTTTTCAAACACCGCCAGCGCATGTGCCGTCTCCAATGCCGGAATAATTCCCTCCAAAACAGAACATTCAACCGCTGCATCCAATGCCTCCGCGTCTGTTATGCCAAAAAACCGAGCACGCCCCGTATACGATAAATTAGCATGCATCGGTCCAATGCCCGGATAATCCAAGCCTGCCGAAATCGAATATGGTTCAATGACCTGACCGTCAGCTGTTTGCATCAATAAACTTTTACTGCCATGTAAAACCCCCGGTTTTCCTAAGAAGGTTGTTGCTGCCGAATGACCGGAATTAACACCTTTTCCTGCTGCCTCCGCCGCAATCAACTGGGTACGTGGCTCATCCAAAAAATGGTAAAACGCACCCGCCGCATTCGAACCGCCACCCACACAAGCAATCACATAATCTGGATAATCACGCCCCTCTTTCTCTTGTAACTGGATGCGCATTTCTTGGGAAATCACCGACTGGAATCTAGCTACCATGTCGGGATACGGATGTGGCCCTACGACCGAGCCGATAATGTAATGCGTGTCAACCGGATTATTTATCCAGTGGCGCATCGCCTCATTCGTCGCATCTTTCAAGGTTTTAGACCCGGATTGAGCTGCGACCACTTGAGCGCCCAACATACGCATCCGCGCCACATTAGGAGCCTGACGTTCAATGTCAATGGCTCCCATGTATACGATACACTCCATGCCCATCAGTGCACAAACCGTCGCCGTCGCAACGCCATGTTGGCCTGCACCCGTCTCCGCCACAATCTTATTTTTACCCAAACGCTTTGCCACTAAAATCTGGCCAATCGTATTGTTTACCTTGTGTGCACCAGTATGGCATAAATCCTCCCGTTTAAGGTAGATGTTCGTTTTGTATTTGGCCGATAATCGCTCCGCCTTAAACAAAGGGGTCGGTCGACCTACAAAGTCCTTCAACAAATCCTGAAATTCTTTTTGAAAAGCAGGTTCCGCCATAATATCCAAATACCGGCTTCGTAACTCCTCCACATTCGGATACAACATTTCTGGAATAAAGGCTCCGCCAAAATCCCCGTAATACCCGCGCTCGTCAACTTGAAATGACTGTTTCATATGTTTTGCATTATATCCTTCACCTTCGCTAAGTCCTTTAACCCAGGGCTCAGCTCCAATTTACTATTAAAATCTAGGGCATATAAGCCCGGTAATTGCTTCGCTTCTTTGATACTCGCCTCGTCCAAACCGCCTGCTAAAAAATACGGAATATCGAGTTTGTATGCTGCTAGTATAGACCAATCAAACTGTTCTCCCGTTCCACCCACTTGCGATCCTTTCTTCGTATCAAACAAATAAAAATCAGGACTCAAATTTAGCCCTTTTATATCGTCGTCAGTGGCCACGCTAATTGCTTTGATGACAAGCAACCCTGCCGCTTGCAGTTCATCAATATCCTCTTGGCCTTCATCCCCATGCAATTGCACGACTTGAAATCCCGCCTTTTTCGACAAGGCAAGTATGTTGGCCGTGGACTCATTCACAAATACGCCAACTGCCCTGGTCTTAGCTGGTAAATTAGGGATGACAAAATCTGCACCCACATAGCGTGGAGATTTCGATACCCAAATGAATCCCATGAAATCCGGTTCGCATGCAGCCACTGCCTCGATATTATTCAAATCCCGCATGCCACAAACCTTCCACTTCATGTTTATTGCTGTAAGAAATCAGTTAATGCTTGACCTGGATTACTTGTTTTCATAAAACTTTCTCCGATCAAAAATCCACGATATCCATAACCTTTCAATTCGGTAATGATCTCAGGGCCTGAAATACAGCTCTCTGAAACTTTGACAAATTGTGACGGAATCTTATCCGCTAGGACTTTGGATGCCTCCACATTTTGCTCGGAAAAATTCTTTAGGTTCCGGTTGTTTACACCCACCACTGAAATAAAATCACACAAGGAACGATCCAATTCCTCTTGGTCGTGCACCTCGAGTAAGGTTTCCATACCTAATGAACGCGCAAGCGAACCTAATGTTTTGATTTCCAGCGGGCTTAATGCAGCAGCGATCAACAAAACTACATCCGCACCCATCGATTTCGCTTCAATGATTTGGTATTCGTCGATCATGAAATCCTTACGCAAAATAGGCGTGTTCGGGTTTGTCCGACGTGCCAAATCAAAGTCGGCATACGTACCTCCAAAATACGGTGTATCTGTAAGCACCGACAAGCAAGCTGCCCCGGCTTTGACATATCCGCTAGTCACTTCGTCTACTCCCATGGAATCATTGATGATGCCTTTCGAAGGAGACTTACGTTTGAATTCCGCTATGATTCCGGTAGATGCCGGCTGGACCAAAGACATGGCCAACGAGTGACAAGCGCGGGCAAAATAGCCTTGCTTTTCCAGTGCGGTGATAGAAACGCGCGCTTTGGCAGCGGCGACTTCCTCTCGTTTGGTGGCAATGATTTGATCTAAAATACTCATCATGATATCGTTAAACGCGACTTAATCCATTATAAACTTCTTGAATACCTGAAACGCTTTACCGCTTTCCAAGGATTCTTTTGCCATGGCAAAACCATCCGTTAATGACGGCGCTTTCTCTGCAACCCATAACGCTGCACCTGCATTCGCAAGCACGGCGTTCGTTTGTGCGGGTGTACCTTCCCGCTGTAAAATCTTATATAGCATATTGGCCGACTCCTCTACGTTCGCCCCACCGAACAACTCGGATTGTTGTACATATTCACAACCTAAATCTGAAGGCGCATAAACTTGTCGGCCCGCATTTGTTTCCAACCGAAAATTGGAAGTCAATGAGATCTCATCATAGCCATCCTCTGCAAAAACAATCCCATACTTCTTACTCGAATCCTTAAAGAATCCCGCATATAAATCGAACACTTCGGGCGAATACACCCCAGTTAATTGCTTACTGACATTTGCCGGATTCAACAGAGGTCCCAACAAATTAAAGAAAGTCTTCATTCCTAACTCTTTCCGAATCGGGCCTACGAAACGCATCGCTGGATGGAATAAAGGTGCGTGTAAAAAACACATACCTGATGTCTCCATTTTACGCTTTAATACTTTCGGGTCATTGTTAAATTTCAATCCCAAAAATTCCAAAACAGTCGAAGATCCAACGGAGGAAGACACGCCGTGATTGCCGTGTTTGGCAATTTTTTGACCTGCACCTACAATGATAAATGAAGAAGTCGTGCTGATGTTAAACGTATCCTTTCCATCTCCACCTGTTCCACACACATCCATGGCATCAAACTCCGACAAATCAATCGTCACGGCAAGCTCAAGCATGGCAGAAACAAATCCCTTTAATTCTTGTACTTGAATCGGATGATACCAATAGGATGACAAAAATGCGGCAATTTGGCTTGGATTAACTCCGCCATTCCCGATTTCCAGCATTACTTCACGCGCCTCTTGTTCTGACAACGCCTCTCCACTAACTCTTCTTTCTAGAACCTTTTTCATATTTATTTCAACCAATTTTTAATCATTTGTAAACCATGTTGCGTCAAATACGCCTCGGGATGAAATTGCACCCCGCGCACATCGTATTGTGCGTGCGCCTCCGCCAGTACATACCCTTTGTCATCCTGCGCTGTCATCTTTAAATCACTTGGCATCGAACCCGGAATTACGGTCCAGGAATGGTACCGGCAGACCTCAAAACGGGCTGGAATATCCAAAAACATGCGTTCTGCAGGGTCGAGTACCTGACACTCCGTCGTTACTCCGTGTAGTACTTCTCCCATGTTTTGCAGTTCCGAACCAAAGGCCTCCGCTATCGCCTGATGACCTAAGCAAACCCCTAAAATCTTTTTTGTCGACTTATACTCCTTCAATAAATCCATCATAATCCCAGCCTCAGAGGGAATCCCCGGACCAGGAGATAATAGGATTTGATCGTAGTTGCCAACCTCCTCTAATGTTATCTTATCATTGCGAAACACATCTACGTGCGCGCCCAGTTCCTTTAGTAAGTAAACTAAATTATATACAAAGGAATCATAATTATCGAGTACTAAAACGTTCTTCATATCGGCTTAGCTTAAAGTGGAGGCAACTTCCAATGCGCGACGCAAAGCTGCTAATTTATTATGTATCTCTTGCATTTCACTGGCTACGACGGATTTGGCAACGACCCCCATCCCCGCTTGGAAATATAGCGTGTTGCCTTTACTCAAGAACGTACGAATCGCAATCGCATGATTGAAGTTTCCTTGAAAATCCATAAACCCGATCGCTCCGCCATAAATGGCACGGTTAGTTGGCTCCAAGCGATTTATAATCGTCATGGCATTATGCTTAGGCGCACCACTTAAGGTTCCCGCAGGAAACGTATCCGCAACCAACTGTAATGGATTAACTCCTTTTTGTAAACGACCAGTCACCTTTGAAACGAGGTGAATTACATGAGAGAAAAATTGAACTTCCTTGAAGGTTTCCACTTTGACCTGATCCGCACTACGGCTCAAATCATTGCGCGCTAGGTCGACTAGCATCACATGTTCGGCGGTTTCTTTGGGATCTGCCAATAATTCTTGGGCTAATTCCGCATCTCGTGCATCATCACCTGAACGACGGAATGTTCCTGCAATCGGATGAATCTCTGCAACATCTCCCTCAATTTTGATTTGCTTTTCGGGCGACGCGCCTAAAATACGGTATTGTTCATAATCAAAATAAAACAAATAGGGAGAAGGGTTCACGGAGCGTAAAGCTCTGTACACCTGGAAATCATCCCCTTTAAATCCTTGGGCAAAACGACGCGATGGGACAATTTGGAAGACATCCCCGCGTAAACAATGTTTGATACAGGTTTCCACAATCTCTTTTACTTGTGGATCTGTCAAGTTACTTGTTTCCTCCCCAACTAATTCGAAGCGCTCCGAATCGTAATGCGGCATGTTCAGCAAATACGTAATCGTATCAAACGAAGGCTCAGACCCGTCATAACTGTGCGCATAGAGCGACATTTGATTATTGAAATGGTTGACCGCAACCACATAACGGTACACAAAATAGCGAATAGATGGAATCTCCGTTTCAGGATTCTTGGCTTGGATTTCGATATCCTCAAAGTAGGTTACCGCATCGTACGAAATATGGCCAAACAAGCCATTCGCCATGGGCGAATCCCCTTTTTCTTTTTGAAAACCAAATCGATCCGCAAAGGCTTTGAGCGCTTGAATGGCGTCCCGGCGGTTTTCCAATGAAAACTTTTCTGTGGACCCGTCGGGAAATGTTTGCGTTACCTTGGAATCCGTTAATTCAAATGAAGCAATGGGGTCAAAGGCAATATGGGAAAATCCGTGTTCCCGGCCGTGGTAATCAGCGGATTCAAGGATAACGGAATTCTTGAAGTTTTTACGAATCTTCATGAAAATGCCGATTGGCGTGAGGGTGTCAGCCAACAGGGTTTTTCTAGCAGTTCGAATTTGTATTATAGACATGTTTTCTAGGGACAAAATTAAAAAAGGCTTACTGAGAACAGCAAGCCTTTGGTAAACATATCATGTACACACAGCAAAACTGTTCAAGGAATTATTAGCCTTGCCACCAGTTTTTGTTGTATGCTGCTTTTGTCATTTTGGTATTTATTTGATGCAAATGTAAACTGAAATCTCTTAATTCAAAATTTTAGCCAATTAAATCCCACAAATTTCCATATAAATCCTCGAATACGAGCACTTTACCATATTCTTCGACCACCGGACCGCGGACTATTTTAATGTTGTGCTTCATCAAATTTTGATGGTCTTTTTCGAAGTCATCTGTATGTAAAAACAAGAAAACACGACCGCCAGTTTGATTCCCTACGCGAGAGCGCTGTTCGTCGGTAGCTGCTTTAGCTAATAACAATTGGCATGATCCCTCCCCCGATGGCTGTACTAAAACCCAACGTTTCACATCGCTCAAGCGCGTATCCTCAATTAAGGTAAAACCAAGTTTTTCGGTATACCAAGCGATCGCTTCGTCGTAATCGGCGACCACAAGGGCGATATGCATGAGGCGGTGGTTCATCATTCAGTAGTCAGTGGACAGTTATCAGTTATCAGTTTAATTTTCGTCGCGGCCTACGAAGTTAAATGGGCTAATTAATTTCAATTCGGCTTTAATGGCATCAGTCACAGCTAATCCATCAATGAATGCGTGGAAAACAGCTTGGTCAATTTTGCCGTGGTGACGGGTTAAATCCTTCAAGGCTTCATATGGTTTTGGAAAAGCCTCGCGACGCAAGACCGTTTGAATCGCCTCCGCAATGACTACCCAGTTATCCTCTAAGTCTTGTTGGATTTTGCTATTATTCAACTCCAATTTACCTAAGCCGCGTTGCAATGAATTCAAAGAAATCACGACATGCGCCAGCGGCGTTCCCACATTACGAAGCACTGTCGAATCTGTCAAATCGCGTTGCAAACGTGAGATCGGCAATTTAGCTGCTAAGAATTCAAAGAAGGCATTTGCCATAGCTAAGTTTCCTTCAGCATTTTCAAAATCAATAGGGTTGACTTTATGTGGCATCGCAGATGAACCGATTTCCCCAGCTTTGATTTTTTGCTTGAAATAACCCATCGATATGTACTGCCAAATATCACGTGACAAGTCAATCAAAATGGTATCCAAACGCTTTAAGCCATCAAAATAGGCGGCTAAATTATCGTAATGCTCAATTTGTGTCGTGTACTTTGAACGCGTGATACCTAGATTTGCATGCAATTTTGCTGCAAATTCTGGCCAATTTATCTCCGGAAATGAAACCTGATGCGCATTGAAATTTCCTGTTGCACCACCAAATTTCCCTGTGAATGGGACTTGCGCCAACAAGTCCAATTGGCGATTTAAACGTTCAACAAAAACCTTGATTTCCTTACCTAAACGGGTTGGGGAAGCCGGTTGGCCATGGGTATGGGCCAACAATGGAATCTCTTTCCACTCCGTAGCATACGCATCTAAAATCGAAACGACCGCTTGGTATGTAGGTAGAATCACTTGTTGGTGAGCCTCCGCAATAGAAAGCGGAATCGCTGTGTTATTAATATCTTGTGAGGTTAGACCAAAGTGAATAAACTCCACATAAGGAGTTAAATCACCTGGAAGGGCTAACATGCGATCTTTAATAAAATACTCAACGGCCTTAACGTCGTGGTTCGTTACTTTTTCAGTCTCCTTAATCCATTGCGCATCTGCTTCCGAGAAATTAGTATACATCGCACGCAAAGCGGCAAAATGTTCCTTAGGAAAGCTCGCTAATGGAGCTAATGGAATTTCACACAATGCGATGAAATATTCAATTTCGACACGAACGCGGTATTGGATTAACCCAAACTCAGAAAAATAATGTGCGAGTGATTGCGTTTGGCGACGGTAACGACCATCAACAGGTGAGATTGCCGTAAGCAGATTTAAGTCCATAAGATCTATTCAAAGCGCAAAGGTACAACATTTTAAAATTTAATCTGTAAATTCGAACATGTTACAGCCCAGATATCTTTCAGTCGTTTTATCATTTTTTATTTCAGGTGTAACGACCGCATTTATATCCTTTTTGCCTTCGAGCGACTTAACGATTTTAGTCATTAGCTTCATTAGTTGCTTTATTTTCGGCTCAATCTTAATCTATTTTGCACTGGACTATTTAGTGTTTCAGGAAGTCAATCAATTATATGACCGGATTAAGCAAATCAAAAAGAAGGATTTTTCGATCACCCCACGTAAGCAATTGGTCGAAAAGACTAACCCCATCGAGCTCTTAAAAAAGGAATTAAATACCTATGTAACCTCGAAAGAGGATGAGGTATTCGAACTTAAAAAAGCGGCAAAATACCGCCAGGAGTTCTTAGCGGATGTATCGCATGAGCTCAAAACCCCCATTTTCGCTGCACAAGGATTTGTACACACCTTATTGGACAACCCAGACGAAGACGTAGAAATTCGCTCTAAATTTTTAGAAAAAGCTGCCAAGAGTTTGGATGGTTTGGACAATTTAGTGCAAGATTTATTAACCGTTTCACAGATTGAAACAGGGGCGATCAAGATTGAGAAAAAGAAGATGAACTTGCGCGCACTGGTGGAGGAAATCTTCGAACAGGTAGAGGCAAAGGCGAGAAAGCGGGGGGTTACCCTAACGCTTGAAGCACCCGCAATTCCTGTCTATGTTAAAGCGGATATGTTACGGATTTCTCAAGTAATTCTAAATTTGGTGGTAAATGGCATCAAATATGGCAAGGAAAATGGATCGGTAACCGTGTTGTTAACCGAGAAAAAGAAGGTGGTTCAAATATCTGTGATAGATAACGGGCCAGGTATTGCCAGTGAACATTTACATCGCATTTTTGAGCGATTCTACCGCATCGATAAAAGTCGGGCAAAAAATTCAGGTGGAACCGGATTAGGACTTTCCATCGTGAAGCACATCGTTCAGGCGCACAACGGAAAGATCACCGTTCATTCAGCTGAAAATAAAGGGACAACCTTTGAGTTTAAGCTAGAAAAGGCTTAAGTGAATCGGCGTCCATGACGCCTCAAACTTTGGCAATGCTTAAAGCTTTGCCAAAGAAACATATCTAAACCGCCCCTTCCGTCAAACGCTCCGCATTCTCCGCGATACGCAACTGCTCGATAAACTCGGCAATTTCGCCGTCCATGACAGTTGGCAAATTGTAAACCGTCAATCCAATGCGGTGATCAGTCACACGCCCTTGTGGATAATTGTAGGTTCTAATCTTGTCGGAGCGGTCGCCGGTTCCTACCATGGATTTCCGATTACCAGCAATCTCCGCATTGCGTTTAGCTAATTCGATTTCATATAGACGTGAACGTAATACCGTCATCGCTTTGTCAAAGTTCTTGATTTGCGAACGCTCATCTTGACATTGAACGACTAATCCGGAAGGAATGTGCGTCACACGCACGGCAGAATACGTTGTATTTACAGATTGTCCACCTGCACCTGAAGAACAGAATGTGTCTTTACGAATGTCATTCATATTGATTTGCACATCCACCTCATCGGCTTCTGGCATCACAGCCACGGTAGCCGCTGAGGTATGAATGCGTCCTGCAGACTCCGTTGCCGGAACACGTTGCACGCGGTGAACACCTGATTCAAATTTCAATTTGGCATATACATCTTCTCCTTGAACGGAGATAATGATTTCTTTATAACCTCCCGCAGTACCGTCGGTGAAATCCATGATTTGGAACGTCCAACCTTGTTTTTCAGCAAAGCGCTGATACATTCGAAATAAATCACCCGCAAAAATAGATGCTTCGTCTCCACCTGTACCACCACGAATTTCCAAAATACAATCTTTAGAATCGTTCGGGTCACGCGGAATTAATAATTCCTTCAACACCTCTTGCATCTCTTTCTCCTGAGGAACTAACTCCTCCAATTCTGCTTTCGCCATATCGCGAAAATCCTCATCCTTTTCGGTGGCAATCACCGACTTCGCCTCGTCGATTGACTTCAACAAATTTTGGTAGGTGATGTATTGATCAACTATTTTTTGCAGGTCTTTATACTCCTTACTTAACGTTTTGAATTTCTTTAAATCGGAAACGATTTCCGGCATCGCAATCTGTTGTTCTACTTCAAGGAATCTCTCTCGGATGGCTTCTAGCTGCTCCAGCATGTCTTCTGTGGGGTTAAAAATCTGCGCAAAGATAACCAATTAATGAATACCTTTGTGCTTTACATTTTTCAACATGAAAAACAGCTACCTAATTGGCATTCTATTTTTGTTCGTACAATGCGATTTTTCAACCCGTATTGATACCACTGCAGCCGCTAAAGAACTAAAAGCGAGGCAAGTCAAACGTGTTCTGCCTCAAGAAATTGTTAATCAAGTAGATGAGTGGGGCCAACAAATGCAAACAAAGCCTTTGGATACTGCGCTACGATCCCAATATGCGGTGAGGTACCTCCAGGGCGATGCACAATCATTACGTGGACAAGTAAAAGATGTTAAAATTCAACAGGTGTTAGATGCGCTCGAATATAGCCAATCCATGAATCAAGAAGTTCCGCCTAGTATTCAAAAAAATGTGGCAGGAGACAGTTTGTATTACATCTACCCAACAGCAAAAAATCAGCTGGTTATGATTGGATTTAGTAAAGTCCAAGTCATCCAAAAAATGGATCGCAAGCTGATTAAATAGTTTTTTGCCGAATCAACTCCACCATGTTGCGGTAAATCTCCCGCATTTCAGGTTTATCAAGTAAGGATTGATGATCTAAACTGATGCGTGTATCTTGAAGCTTCGCTGATTCCTGATTCGAAGCCAATACTTGATTGGCAAAAAATGCCTGCATGTAATTTTGCAATAAGCCTTGAATCAATTGCTTATCCAATTCAATGGATTCCAGTAACGCCTGCGCTTGCAACCACAATTGTTGGGTAAAAACTCCTGCCATCAACATCGCTAAGTGAATACGTTTCCGCTCTTCTCCATTCACTAAGTAAAGGGAATCTGAGATGTCTTTGGCTAAATGCACTAACAGCGCCTCTGTTTCCTCCACCAAAACTTCAATGCATATGGGGGTGTGACTTAAATTAATTTTACGTTCCGCTTGAAGATGTTGGACTGGGAAAAACACGCCCAACTGATTGGTGCTCTCGCGAAGCGGGTCATATTGAATCATCGCCTCTGGAAGCGACGTCGTTCCAGCAACTAAAATAAGGGTGGCATATTTGGGGAGGAGTAGCTCAGGCAATACTAACGCATAGGCCGACTCAGGGATGCAAAGAAAAAAAACGGTGGAGGTAGATTCCGAAAAGTCTAGATGTTCTTGTACTTGGGCATTATATAAGTAAGAAACGACATCCTTTGCTTTGGCAGGGTTCCGACTAAATACTTCTTGAACACTATGCCCGGCATTTTCAAGAGCCTGCGAAAGATGCCAGGCCACGTGGCCTGCACCAATAAACGAGATTTTTAACATTAATAAATGGGTTCAGTCTTAGATCCTACAAAGGGGAGCCATTGTTGATTCAAAATTCCGGAAAAATTTCGCAAAAACATAACAAATGATGGCTTGAATGGCTGGCGTAATAAACGCATGCCTGCCTCTTCAGGAGTCATGTGTCCTTTTTTGGAGTTGCAATATTTACATGCTGTAATTAAATTATCCCATGAGGTACGCCCTTGACGTGATTTAGGAATAACATGATCTAATGTCAAATGGTCTCCCGAACCACAATACTGGCATTGATTTCCGTCACGCTTGAAGATGTTTTGTCGGCTTAACACCACCCCTTTATACGGAAAATACACATATCGATTCAGTCGAATGACCGATGGATAAGGAAATGTTTGGTGAATGGAGTGGAGTTTTTCAGAAGTTGATTCTGCAATCAATTCAGCTTTATTGAGATAGACAAGCAAAAAAGCCTTGGGCATTGAGCAAATGGTCAAGGCACTATAATCTTGATTAAGGACTAATACTTTTTGACTCATTGGGAGAAAAATTATTGCATTCAGTAGCACATGCTTTAAAGTTAAAAAAAATAATAACCTGATTGACAAGGGCTTGCCACAAAATAATTAAGGGAGCTCTCATTTCGATTTAGGGCTATTTAAGCCACATTTTGTACTTTTGTCAAAATAAATATTTTCTGATGCCTTCAATAATCGAAAAGATCAAATCCTTAGCAGCTGCGCACACGACTGAAACAGTTGCGTATAGGCACCACATTCACCAACATCCCGAATTGTCTTTTCAAGAATTTGAAACACAAGC
>CAIUGL010000081.1 GCA_903898715.1 uncultured Cytophagaceae bacterium | reverse complement strand
TTATTACTATTTAGTTCAGCGATTGCTTTTGGACAAAGCACAGAAGAAATTTTAGCTAAACATCAAACGGCTATGGGTAGTCCTGAAAAATGGGCTGCATTAAAATCAGCGGTTGTGAAGAATAAGTTTAGTGTACAGGGTATGGATATTGAATCAAAAACTTCGATGTCTATAGGTAAGGCTTTCCGTACGGAAGTTGAGGTAATGGGTAACAAAATCATTACCGTAGTAGATGAAAATTCGGGTTGGATGATTCGTCCAGCGATGATGGGTGGAACTGGAGAACCTGAGGATATGCCCGGCGAGCAAGTAAAATTAGCAGGAACGCAAAAGAATTTAGGTTCTGCATTAGTTCAAGCACAGAAAGCAGGTGCAACAATCGAGCTAGTAAGCAAAGAAAAATTAGATGGCGCTGATGCGTATTTATTTAAGGTGTCTAAGGCAGGTGGTGAAGAATCACAAGTGTATGTTTCAGCTTCTACTTACTACATCATTAAGACGATTGCGAAAGTTCAGGCGAATGGACAAACAGTCGATACCGAAGTGAATTACTCAAATTATAAAGCGGTAGATGGTTTATATTTTCCATTTACGGTAGAGGCCGCTAGCCCCATGGGCGGTATGATGCAAGTGGATACGACCTCAGTGGAATTAAATGTTCCTGTCGATCCGAGCTTGTTTAAAAAGCCAAGTAAATAAAATCAAAACGGGAGCTAATTAGCTCCCGTTTTTGATTAAGGTAAAAAGGTGTTGATGTGGTTCCTGGCTGCATGAATCGCCTTATTAATATCCTCAGGAGATCCCTCAAAGGCCTTGTCTTCCACTTCAATCACAATAGGCCCACGGTAACGCACATCGTGTAAAGCTGATATGAATTTCCCCCAATGGATGTCTCCTAGGCCTGGTATTTTAGGTGAATGGTATTCCAATGGATTGGCAAGAATGCCGACCCGATTTAACTTATCCGTATATACTTTTACATCTTTTAAATGGATGTGGTGCAGGCGATCTGCATAGTGGTGAATAGGGAATAAATAATCCATTTGTTGCCAAACCATGTGCGATGGATCATAATTCAATCCAAAATTTGCCGATGGGATAATGCTGAATAATTGATCCCAAATCTTCGGTGTTGTCATTAGATTTTTTCCGCCTGGCCACTCATCGTCGGTGAAAAACATCGGACAATTTTCTATTCCAATCTTAATATTCAAGGAGTCCGCCAAAGCAATAATTTCTGGCCATACTTCAGAAAATTTCGCCACATTATCCGCAACATTTTTAGTGTAATCACGGCCAATAAACGTATTGACTACAGGTATTTCAAGTACAGCAGCTGCTTGAATTACTTTTTTAATATGATTCCGATAAAAAGATGCTTGTTGCTCATCCGGATCCATGGGATTCGGGTAATAGCCTAATGCTGAGATTTTTACGGGATGTTGCTTCAGGTAGGTCTTTAAATTTAAAAGTCCCAAAGAGTCCATTTGGTCTACCGCAATATGTGAAACGCCTGCATACCTACGGGTATCCGAATTTGTGGAAGGCCAGCACATCACTTCGACACAGGCGAACTGCGCACGATGCGCATAATCGAGTACTTGCTCTAAGGTCAAGTCAGGTAAAATGGCAGAATTTAGTCCGAGATCAAGCATGTTATTTTAGTTTATCTACGCTGTAAAATAAGGCAAGTGCGGCTGAGCAGATCCATAGACCTACCGCTTCGCGCGCTAATTCTTGGTTCATTGTTTTCATCGCCAAGCCGTCCGTCATAAATCCTTCCCATGCAGTCATTTCGCTCCAAAGCTGAATGCCGGCCATGAGGCTTAATACAAAAAGGACGCTGATCAATTCACGATTAACTTTTCCACGGATAGCCTGAGCCGAAACATATACGACGGAGCCATACAC
>CAIUGL010000080.1 GCA_903898715.1 uncultured Cytophagaceae bacterium | reverse complement strand
GCCGTCAAAAATGTAGATTGAGAAACCTTTTCAGAGTACCAATGTGCCCCTTGATTTAATTCCTTTCCATCAATTTTCAATATGCCACCACCGGTCCAATGCGTTTGAAATTCGTAGTTATCTGCTTCTGGAATGGTTAACTCGGCTTGATAGCGAATTAAATAATCATTCTTGGCTGTGATTACTTTAGCCGTTAATTTGGGA
Organism: uncultured Cytophagaceae bacterium; assembly: GCA_903898715.1. Classification (GTDB taxonomy): domain Bacteria; phylum Bacteroidota; class Bacteroidia; order Cytophagales; family Spirosomataceae; genus Aquirufa; species Aquirufa avitistagni. Next base: position 3,541 of record CAIUGL010000080.1, on the reverse strand, counting down.
ATAGTACCGGTCAAAACAGGGCTTGCTTGTCCAATATTAGGTTCCGTATACTTCCCCGTGTAGTAGCTGTATTTTACTTCGCCAAGGCTGGCAGAAGGTTTATCATAGGTTTCGTAGCGAATGTTTCGGAAAGCAACTGGACCATGATCACCTTGAATGCGTATCGGACCAAAAGCTGCCTCAGCATCGAAAAGGGCTCCGCGCGTCATACCGGAAACTTCAATATTTTCATGGATTAAAATTCCATTCAGGATAACTTTTTTGAACCGCGCGTTTTGAATTTTCCTTCCGGATGCATCAAAACGTGGTGCTTGAAAATCAATTTCAATGGTTTGCCAGGTTCCAGGAGCTTTACATGCATTTTGCAAGGGAGCGTACCCTTCATATCCTTGGTTTCCTTTACCGCGGCCCTCATCCCATCGCTCATATATTCCGCCACAATCACCGAAATTCAATTTGGTTTTACCCCATGAATCGTATAATTGAACCTCATAACGACCTTGCAAATAAATCCCGGAATTCGCCCCTTTGGGTAGCATGAAATCCATAATCAACCGCATGTCGCCATGGTTCAGTTGAAATGTTAAGTCATCTGTCCGCTGGTACTTTCCGTGCCGTAACGTGTTTAACAAAACCCCTTTACCTGTAGCAACTTGAAAGCTGGTGTCCGTGTAAGTAGCTCGGATAGCACCTTCAATGGACCAATTGCTACTGGGTAGAGCAAATGCTTGAAGATCCGTGAGAGGAATAGACTGCTGAGCGAAACTGGTCCACGAAAGCAGCAGAAGCAAAATTATTTTCCGCATGAATGAATGATTAAATAGGTTCTATGAAAACAAATCTAATAAAATAACTGAACAATTTCATCGGCACAAACAGGATAGTCGTAGCAAAAAACAACACGGTATCTTTCAAAATTTGTTAATTTGGTTTTTTAGTCATGAAACGATATGAGCAAAAGTAAATTGACATCACGGTCCATCCTAATTCACCTTTTATTTTGGGCCTGTTTATTAGCATTGCCGATTATCTTGGGACCAAGCTCCCAGTCAACAGATCCTGTTGAGATGAAACGCCACTTTCAGTGGAACTTATTTTTCTTTGTTTTCGGGCTGGCAAATATTCCCATTTTCTACATCAATACCGAGGTATTAATCCCCAAAGTGCTCAAGAAATATAACGTCTTGTTGTATTTAGGATTTTTGATTTTGGGCTTTTTCGCCATGGTTTGGTTAAATGATATCATTTTTGACTTACTTTTCCCGGAACGCGAAATCGGTCCTCGCCGAGGCGGCGGTGGCGGCATGAAACGCTTCACTTATTTGCGTATCATTTTCCAGTATTTATTCATCATCGCCATTGGAATTAGTTACCGTTTTCTTTCGGATAACTTACACGAACAAGAAGCCAAAAAAGAGGAGGAAAACGAACGTCTAAAATCAGAACTTTCATTCCTACGATCACAAATAAGTCCACATTTCATGTTCAATGTGTTGAATAGCATTGTTTCTCTTTCACGAAGAAAGCCAGAAAATGTAGAGCCTGTCGTGATTAAGTTATCCGAATTAATGCGCTACATGATTTATGAAACAAGTGACTCCAAGGTGGCAATTAGTAAAGAGAGTAACTATTTAGAATCTTATATTGATTTGCAAAAGATTCGGTTTGGGACAGACATTCAAATTAACTATACCTCCAATTCGTCAAATCCTTCTGGAACTATCGAGCCCATGCTACTGATTCCGTTTGTCGAAAATGCATTCAAACATGGGGTGGGTATGGTGAAAAATCCAACGATCTCGATCCAGCTAATTGACACACCGGAAAAATTAACGTTTGAAGTAATCAATCAAGTAAGTAATCAGGTGATGGAGCATAAAGATGAAAGTTCGGGAATTGGGCTAACCAATGTGCGGCGCAGGCTAGAGTTATTGTATCCTGAAACGCATGCATTGGACATTGTGGAAGAGAATGGAACATATCGGGTAGCGTTAACGATTAAACACGTATAAACCATGGAAGAGGTTCAAGAGCAATTTAGTGAGTTGCCAACAACACTTTTGCGATGCATCGCGATTGATGATGAGAGCTTGGCATTAGATTTGGTGGAAGACAATATTGCCAAAGTTCCTTTTTTGAAATTGGAGGCACGCTGTCGAAATGCGTTTGAGGCTATTGAGTATTTACAAAATAATCAGGTCGACTTAATTTTCTTAGACATCCAAATGCCGGGGTTAACCGGTGTTCAATTTTTGGAAGGATTAACGCATAAACCTATGGTTATTTTCGTCACTGCGTATCAGCAATATGCGGTGGAGGGATTTAATCTAGACGTCATTGATTATGTGTTGAAGCCTATTTCGTTTGAAAGATTTTTGAAGGCATCTCACAAAGCGCTGGATCACTTTAAAAGTAAATTAGCGCTACAGGGTCAGGTGTCAACGGCTGAAACGAAAGTAGAATATATTTTCATTCATGCGGATTATGCGTTAATGAAAATAATGCTGGATGACATCTTGTACATTGAGGGCTTAAAAGACTACATCAAAATACATGTAAGGACTCAAAAATTCCCGGTGGTTTGTCGGATGACGATGAAGTTGATTGCAGAAAAACTTCCCGCAGACGCTTTTTTACGGATTCATAAATCCTTTATCGTTTCACTTAAAAAAATCGAATCTATTCGGAATCAGAAAGTGAAAATTGGCGAAAATCACATCCCGTTGAGCGACAGTTATTCGGAACAATTCTACCAAACGATTGGGTATCAAAAAACGTAAAGAAATACGTAACTTTGGATCTTTGGTGAAATCAAATTATGTCCATATTAAAAAAACTTGCTGGAGAGACGCTGTCCTATGGTTTCAGTACAATTCTGGGGCGTTCGTTAAATTTCCTGCTTGTTTTTGTTCACACCTGGGCATTCCTTCCCGCTGAACTTGGTATTAATGTTAAGTTGTATGGATACATGGCTATCGCCAATATTCTATACACATATGGCATGGAAACGGCTTATTTTCGCTTTGCTAAAGAAGCACCTGAGAAATATTACCAACTGATCTTAACAGCCATCATAGCAACTTCCGGTGCCTTCACGCTGGGATTGTTTTTTTTCGCGGAACCGATTATGGTATCGCTTGGGTACCCAGGAAAAGGCATTTTTCTAAACTGGCTCGCCTTAATTCTGGCGATTGATGCTATCACGGCGATCCCATTTGCCAAACTTCGACTTGAGCAAAAAATCAAAAAATTTGTCACGGCGAAGATTGTGTCAATCCTCGTGAATGTAGGGCTAAACCTATTGTTTCTTTTGATTTTAAAACCCATTCATACAGGTGATTTAGGGCAAACGTTACCCGCATTTTTGAAAGCGTTGTATGTGCCGGAAATTGGTGCAGGTTATATATTTTTAGCTAACTTGATTGCCAACGCAAGTCTATTTTATTGGCTTAAAGATGAGTTTAAAGCGTATCGTTGGCGCTGGGATTGGGAAGCATTTAAAGGTCTTTGGATTTACTCATATCCCATCATGTTCATGAGT
>CAIUGL010000079.1 GCA_903898715.1 uncultured Cytophagaceae bacterium | reverse complement strand
GAAATGGAATCCAACCGCTGTTGCGCATTGGCGACAAAAACTTCATGATTGAAATCCAACCGATACCAGGCAGGACGATAAATCGTAAGTGCCAAAGACCCGCCCAGCAAAATAACCAATATGGATAATAGCCATATGGTTCGCTGCATACGCTTCTCTTGTTCACTCATGGATTCGGAATTTGTCACAGATATTTCCTTTGTTTAGGCTACGCCTTGAATTCAAAAATAATAAATTAATTTTACTTTGCAATTTTCAACTCACACCCATGTCCATCGCTAGCGAAATTTCACGCATCCAAGCCGAACTTAAACCGTTTTCAACCCGACTTATCGTCGTAACCAAAACGCGAAGTATTGGCGAACTACTTGAGACACATGCGACTGGGGCATTGGATTTTGGTGAAAATCGCGTGCAAGAAATGGTAGAAAAACAAGCGCTACTTCCCGCAGATGTTCGTTGGCATCAAATCGGCCACCTGCAAACCAACAAAGTAAAATACATCGCTCCGTTCATTCACTTAATCCATTCTGTAGATTCGCTCAAGCTACTTACTGAAATAAATGCCCAAGCGAAAAAAAACAACCGCACTATCGACTGCCTGCTTCAAATGTTCATTGCGCAGGAAGAAACGAAGTTTGGTTTAGATAAAGGGGAACTTTTCGATCTACTAAATGACCCATCATTCGCTGAATTAGAAAACATTCGCATTCAAGGCCTGATGGGTATGGCGAGCTTCACAAGCGATCAAGCGCAAATTGCACGCGAATTTCAATCGCTTCAAGCTATTTTTCAAGAACTTCAAAAAGAAAAAATCGGGGAGTCAACGGGACTAGTCAACTGGAAAGAACTATCCATGGGCATGTCAGGCGACTACCTATTGGCTGCAGCACATGGCTCAACATTAGTTCGCGTGGGATCTGCGATTTTTGGCGAACGTAAATAAAAAATCCCGATCCAATGGACCGGGATTGAATCTAATTCAATTATATATTACCGTGTCAACGACATAATTTCAAATTCCATGGTACCAGCTGGTGCTTGAATTTCAGCCTTCTCCCCCACATGCTTGCCTAATAAGCCTTTCCCAAACGGAGATGATACCGATATTTTACCTGCTCTCAAATCAGCTTCTTCCTCAGAAACGATCGTGTAGGTTACTTCCATGCCCGTCTTGGTATTTTTAATTTTAACGATAGAGTAAATCGAAACTTTGGTCACATCGATTGTTGATTCATCCAATACACGTGCATTAGCAACTACCGTTTCCATTTTGGAAATCTTTAATTCCAAAAGTCCTTGCGCATCTTTCGCGGCATCATATTCAGCATTTTCACTTAAATCACCCTTATCCCTTGCCTCCGCAATTTGTTTCGCCATATCAGAGCGTCCTTGAATCTTCAAGTGATGCAATTCTGCCTTTAATTTATCGAGAGCCTCTGCTGTGTAATATTGAAAATTTGCCATAACTAAGCGATTTATTTAAACGTATCTAAAAACAAAATAGAACGGCCTCCGACCGTTCTACTTAAAATATTTGTAGTTTTGTTTCGGATTCAGAACTAAAATAAATGTTGTTTAACTAACACGTAATCAGTTTTTTTTGAATCACAAAGGTAAACAAAAAATGTTTCCGAATACCAAAAAACATTTTTTCCATTCCATTCACACGATGCGCATTGTATTTTTCGGCACCCCCGATTTCGCGGTTGCAAGCCTAGAGGCACTCATTCAGGCCAATTTCAACGTAGTAGCTGTTGTCACCGCGCCCGACAAACCTGCCGGCCGTGGCATGCAATTACAATCCTCCGCTGTCAAACAATTCGCCGAAACCCAAGG
>CAIUGL010000078.1 GCA_903898715.1 uncultured Cytophagaceae bacterium | reverse complement strand
TTCGCATCCATAAACAAAGGTATTTTTTCTTCATCCTCAAAGGTCCCACATACCAAAATAGTCTGTTTTAATTGCTTGTCGGCACGACCCACGACATTAGCAACCAACTTGCCCGACCATGTTTGTTGGTCTATTTTCCCTTCTCCCGTAATGATGTAATCCGCTTTGCGTATGGCGCGATCTAGATGTACTTTGTTCAGAAGCCACTCCGCTCCAGAGACAATTTTTGCCCCCAAGAAATAAACAGCCCCTGCTCCCAAACCGCCCGCAGCGCCAGCTCCAGGGATCTGAGCGGGAAGCCATTTGGCTATATTAATTAGACCTTTATCCAATTGTTTAATTGATGTTATGTTGGCACCTTTTTGTTTAGCAAAAATATGTGCAGCACCTTGTGGGCCATGCAGCGGATTGTTAACATCTGTTAGGACAACAAATTGCGTTTTCGGTGTAGGAGTTTCCCCTATAATTTGCGTGATGTGGACTAAATTTTCGCCAATCGGCTCCAAAACATTCCCATCTTTATCAAGAAACTGATAGCCTAGCGCAGCCGCCATGCCTATTCCCGCATCATTTGTCGCAGAACCTCCTATGGTTAATACGATGGTTTCTGCACCTTGACTAATGGCATGCTTGATTAACTGTCCTGTCCCAAACGTATTCGTTTTCAGTGGATTTTGCTCCTTTTTACTTAGTAGTTGCAGTCCAGAACAACGAGCCATTTCAATGTAAGCTGTTTTTTGGTCTGCTAGCCACAAAAATGCCGCATGTATAGGCCTGCCTAGGGGATCATTCACCGTATGCGTTTGCCACGTTCCCCCATGAATGGTATGAATCATTTCCAGCGTACCCTCTCCACCATCAGCAAGAGGAACAATTTGAATGACAGATTTTTTTCGCGTAGCTAAAATTCCTTTTGCCAGTGCTTCTGCCGCCTCTTGAGCCGTTAAGGATGATTTGAATTTATCTGGACAAATTAAAATATTCACACGCTGAATTTAATGGTTCAATTTACTGACATTTCTTTACTTTTGTGCTCTAACTCATCTATATGAAGTATTTCATTTTATTCATTTTTGCCCTATTATTTAGTGCTTGCACACATCAGCCTGATCTGACCGGTTTTGATGCAGCCGCATTCAAGCAAGATCGTGGGGCATGTGGGGATAAGCGTGGCCAACAAGTCGCCTGGTTAAAAGCACATAAAATGAATTTTCAGGGAGTAAGTTCAAATAACATGGATGAGATTTTGGGCAAACCTGACTTACAGCAACTAGCCGACCGAAATCAAGAATATTATATCTACTTTTTGGAGCCGGGACCTCAGTGCCAACAAAAACCTTCACAAGCAAAATCGATTGCCTTTCGATTTAGTGCCATGGGTATCGCCACAGAGATTACTTTTCAAGAAGGAATCCCGCTTTGATTTACTTGCTGAACATTCCTAAGACGGAATTAGTAAAGCCAACAATAAAACTAAAAATTAATGGGGCGATGAATCCGCTTACCTTAAAGCCGGGTACATATACTTCGACCAAATACACCATTCCTACCGTAATTACCAGGGAAAATAGCCCTAGTGTCATAAAGGTTATCGGCAAACTGATAATTTTCAAGATAGGTTTAACGAAGGAATTTAAAAATCCCATCGCTAGCGCTACGAATAAGGCTGTTGTAAATCCATCTACAGTGATCCCCTTTAAATAACGGGGGATAATCATGACTACTCCGGCAATAATGATGTAACGAATAATAAATCCAATCATGTTATTTCTGATGTCTAGCTTGTAATGTCTTAACGATTTCTTCTAACCCAATTCCTCGGTCTTCCAGTAAAACCAATAAGTGGAAAATTAAATCAGCTGCTTCTCCTTTGAACAAATCGTCATTTTTCATCAGTGCTTCTATGACTAATTCAACTGCTTCTTCGCCCACTTTTTGAGCAATTTTGTGCGTGCCTTTTTGGAATAAGGAAGCCGTATATGACGAATCAGATGAGGCATTTTTACGTGATCGAATGATGTGTTTTAAGTGATCTAACCAGGCTGCATTATCTGTATTTGATTCGTTAAAACAAGTTTCTGATCCCGTATGGCATGTTGGCCCAGCAGGATTTGCCTGGATTAAAATAGTGTCTTGGTCACAATCAACAGCAACATTGACAACATCTAAATAGTTTTCAGTTGTCTCACCTTTGGTCCATAAGCGATTTTTTGAGCGGGAAAAAAAGGTTACCCGTTTTTCTGCGATGGTTTGGGTATAGGCCTCTTCGTTCATGTACCCGAGCATAAGCACTTTTAGCGTGCTTGCATCTTGAATGATGGCAGGGACTAAACCTTTTGAAAAATCTGGTTGTAAACTCATAAGGGTTAAATTAGTATATCCGCATGGGAATTCCTTTGTTCGCTAAGTATTTTTTCAATTCGATAATCTCAATTTCCTTGAAGTGAAATATGCTTGC
>CAIUGL010000077.1 GCA_903898715.1 uncultured Cytophagaceae bacterium | reverse complement strand
CATAAATCCTTCCCATGCAGTCATTTCGCTCCAAAGCTGAATGCCGGCCATGAGGCTTAATACAAAAAGGACGCTGATCAATTCACGATTAACTTTTCCACGGATAGCCTGAGCCGAAACATATACGACGGAGCCATACACGGGAACCCAAAGAATCGGGTCCGGATCATTTAATTGCCAATAGGCAAAAAGGGTAAAAATGATTGTAAATAGGATTCCAGAAATAAATAAGGTTTGTTTCATAGTCCGTTTAATTATTCGTCACACAAGCTTTTCACTGCTTGTGATGCGCCTGGATACTTTAGTTTTTTAGCTTGTTGGAGCGCTAAGCAGGCTTTATCTTTTTGCTTAAAATAGTAATAGGATAGGCCTAAGGCATAGTAACCTTTGGCAAATTCAGGATCTACGCCCACGCTTGCTTCGAAATCTCGAATGGCTTCGGGATAATTTAACTCTTGGAAAAAGATGTTTCCTCGGTTATAGTGGGCATTTATGTCGTTAGGTGCAATTTTTAGACAAGCTGTAAAATCAGCTTTAGCCTCAGCGGGTTTTCCTAAAGCAGCCAGTACAATGCCGCGTTGAAGATACCCTGCACTCGAATCTGGTTGAAGCGTCACGGCCTTATTCGTAGGTTCAAATGCTTCTTTCCATTTTCCGTTTTCCATCAATAAAGCTCCTAGGTTGAGTTGCGCTTGCACCAGCGAAGGCTTTAACGAAATCGCTTTTCTGTATTGCGCTTCAGCACCCACTAAATCTTTTTCTTGAAATAGAATAACGCCTTGGAGATTATAGGCTTCAGCTAAACCCGGATTTTTCTCAATCGCTTTTTGAATCGCCTCTTTTGCGGAAACTGTTTCACCAGCTTTTAAACGTTTTTTAGCTTCTTCAAGCCATGAATCGGCATCAGAAGAGCAGGAGAGGGCTAGGAAACAAAGGAGGAAGAAATATGTAAATCGCATGTTTTTTGAAAAGTCATTAAAGTTACGGTCAAATTGGAAATTATTGGCATATATTTTGAAAAAAGCGGTGATTGTCGCATCTTTGCAACGGCAAATTACCAGCTCCCTCTGAATCCCCCAGGTCTTGATCGAAGCAAGGGTAGGTAGGTCGTAGCGGTGAATTTGCCATTTTTTTGTTCATCTAAATCGTACAAGCATGAAATTTTTTATTGATACAGCAAATTTGGCACAAATTAAGGAAGCCCAAGATCTTGGGGTTTTGGATGGGGTTACAACCAATCCATCGTTAATGGCAAAAGAAGGTATTAGTGGAAAAGATAATGTTTTACGCCACTATAAGGCTATTTGTGATATCGTCGATGGCGATGTTTCAGCCGAAGTAATTGCTACAGATTTCGAAGGTATGATTCGCGAAGGCGAAGAATTAGCTGAATTAGACGAAAAAATCGTCGTAAAAATTCCAATGATCAAAGACGGTATCAAAGCGTTGAAATATTTCTCTGATCGCGGTATCAAAACAAATTGTACGTTAGTTTTCTCTGCAGGACAAGCGCTTTTAGCTGCGAAAGCAGGGGCTACTTACGTTTCTCCGTTCATCGGTCGTTTAGACGATATTTCGTTCGACGGGATTGAATTGATCGAGCAAATTCGTTTGATCTACGATAACTACGAATTTGATACCCAAATCCTTGCGGCATCTGTTCGTCATCCAATGCACATCATTAAATGCGCGGAAGCTGCTGCTGATGTGATGACAGGTCCTTTGTCGGCCATTTTAGCACTTTCAAAACACCCATTGACAGATTCTGGCCTTGCCACTTTCTTAGCTGATCACGCCAAAGCAAATTCATAAGTCTATGTCGATCTTGTCTTTTGAACACGTAAGTATTTCCCATGAAGGAATCCCAACCTTAACGGATATCAATCTTTCAGTTGAGGCAGGTGATTTTTATTATTTGATCGGTCGGACCGGTAGTGGGAAAAGTACATTTTTTAAGTCAATCTTTGCTGAGTTAGCCATCGATGAAGGTCAAGCACAAGTTGTTGGCTATGATTTGGCCACCATCAAGCGCAAGGATATTCCGTTTTTGCGCCGTAAACTGGGATTTGTTTTTCAAGATTTCCAGTTACTTACCGATCGCAACGTAGAAAAAAATCTTTCGTTTGTGCTTGAGGCAACGGGGCATACGGATGAAGCAGAAATTAAATCACGTATCGAAGATGTGCTTGCTCGTGTAGGTATGTCAAATGCCATTCACAAACGCGTTCACAAATTATCTGGCGGTGAACAACAACGCATCTGTATTGCGCGTGCCATCTTAAATAAACCTCAATTGCTATTGGCCGATGAGCCCACAGGTCATCTAGACCCAGAGGTTTCGTTGGAAATCATGCACTTATTCAAAGAATTAACGGCACAAGGAACAGCGATCATCATGGCAAGCCACGATTATAATACCATGCGCCAAATACCTGGTAAATTCTTGAAGTGCGAAGGTGGTAAAATTGAGTTGACCGCAGGGATCTAGGCTATTTGCCAACTAAATACGCCACTGGAATAATACATTCTTCCAAGGATATTCCTCCGTGCTGGAAGGTATTCCGATAATGGTTTACGTATTGATTGTAGTTATTTGGATAGGCAAACATGTGATCATCTTTCGCAAATACATAGGTCGTTGACATATTCGGTTTCGGAAGAAACAATTGTTCGGGTTTGCGACTCACAAACATTTTATTCGATGGATCCCAGTTTAAATTCTTCCCTTGCTTATAGCGTAAATTCGTGTTTGTACTGCGATCTCCAATGATCTTTATCGGATTTTGAACCCGAATCATACCGTGATCGGTCGTGATAATCACCCGTCCCTTTTTCTCTGAAATACGCTTCAATAAATCAAATAGGGGGGAATGCTGAAACCAGCTCGCCGTTAAACTGCGGTACGCAGACTCATCAGGTGCCAATTCTTTAATCATCGCCATGTCCGTACGTGCATGCGAAAGCATATCCACAAAGTTGTAAACGATCACATTTAGCTGATTGGTAAGGAGTTTGTTGAAGTTGTCTACCAACTGCTTTCCTTGGTATTGATGGATAATCTTATGATACGAAGCTTTTGCCGGAATACGTAAACGCTTCAATTGTTCATTTAAATAGAATTCCTCATGCTTATTATACCCTTCTTCATCCTCTGAATCTCCTAAATCAAACACCCATTTATCGGGATAATTTTTATGGATTTCGGATGGCATCATTCCCGCAAAAATGGAATTACGGGCGTAAGCTGTAGTGGTAGGTAAAATAGAATAATAGGTACGCTCTTCCTCCATTTGGAAATACTCTTGGATGAATAACTCCAATGTTTTCCATTGATCATACCGAAGATTATCGATTAGGATAAAGAATAAGGGCGATTTGTCATTGATGCGAGGAAACACAAATTTACGCATCATCAAATGCGATAAAATTGGTGTATCTGCATCAGGATGTTGCAACCAACCCTCGTAGGAATTTTCGATGAATTTCGAAAAGTGCACATTGGCTTCTGATTTTTGATTGATCAAAACCTCCGACATCGATTTGTTTTCTGTCTGATCAATCTCTAATTCCCAATATGTTAATTTCTTATAAATGTCTGCCCATTCCTCCGCGTTCAAGCGATCTTGATAGCGCATCGAAAGCTCCCTGAATTCTTGCTGGTAATTCAAATTCGTCTTCTCTTCCTCTAAACGTTTCTTATCAAAAATCCGCTTCACAGAAAGTAGTAACTGATTGGGGTTGAGTGGCTTAATGAGGTAGTCGGCAATTTTTGAACCAATCGCATCTTCCATTAATTCCTCTTCCTCCGATTTGGTAATCATGATGACAGGGAGGTTTGGGCGAATCTGTTTGATCGAAATGAGGACTTCAAGGCCCGACATACCCGGCATGTTTTCATCTAAAAATAAGACGTCGAATTTTTGATTATTGACTAAATCTAACGCATCAGCGCCTGAATTAGCGGTTGTGACTTGGTACCCTTTATTTTCTAGAAAGATAATGTAGGGTGTCAGTAAATCGATTTCGTCGTCTGCCCAAAGAATGGAATAAATCATGCTTGCGTTTTTAACCTAAACTTAATTTGCGAACGAATTATTGTGTGCGTAAAAATTAAAATTTGTTAACGCCTAATTCGTAAAATAGCAGGCTAAATTTAACTATTTTTGCGCAGGCAATCGTTTTTTGTATGTCAAATAATTCTCCTATTTCATTTACCGACATTGCACGTGAAAATTTGCGTAGCATTATTGAAAATGGGTCCATGCCTGAACCTTTTGTTCGCGTGGGTATGCGGGGTGGTGCATGTGGAGGAACCTATGTTTTAGGCTTTGACCAAAAAACTGAATTTGATGACCAATACCTAATTGCCGAAATTCCTGTGGTCATCGACAAACGACAAATGTTATTCGTTGTTGGGACTGAAATTGATTTTGATCCAGGTGCCAATGGATTTTATTTGCATAAACCGAAAGCCAACATATGAAATTCGCCGCCATTGATATAGGCTCAAATGCCGCACGTCTCCAGATTTCTTCTGTACTGGATAATGAAGGGATGATCAGTTTTAAGCGGGTTGAATATGTTCGATTTGCGCTGCGATTAGGACATGACGTGTTCACGGATGGGACCATTAGTCCTGAATCTGAAGTCCGGATATTCAAGCTGATGCACGCCTATAAATTATTAATGGATTTGCATGAAGTGCAAGATTACTCCATTTGTGCCACCTCAGCGATGCGTGAGGCTTCCAATTCTTCTGAAATCATAACGCGAGTACATAAAATCTTGGATATGAAAATCCATCTGATCGATGGGACGCGCGAGGCTGAGTTAATCAACGATGTTGTCGTTAAATCACTTAACCCGAAGAAAAATTACTTACACATCGATGTGGGTGGTGGATCTACGGAGTTGAATTTTTATAAAAATCAGGAAAAATTCGCAACCAAATCCTTTAAAATCGGATCGGTACGTTTGCTTGAGGGTAAAGAAAAGGCGGGAGATTGGGAGAAAATGCAGAATTGGATAAGCCAACAAAAAAGTGAAATTAAAGGCCCTGTTTATGCCGTGGGAACTGGTGGGAACATTAGTAAACTATACAATTTGTCTACACAAGTTGACGAGCACAAGACGATGGATTTTACGGAGCTAAAGCGGATTTCAGAGTTTGTAGGCTCCTTTACGTATGAGGAACGTGTCAATAAACTACGCTTAAACACGGACCGAGCTGACGTTATCGTACCTGCTGCCTCGATTTATTTGACTGCGATGGAATTAGCTGGTTGCGAGACCATATTTGTTCCAGATTTGGGTTTGAAAGACGGAATTATTCAAATGCTGCATGAACGTATGCAAGCGCGGAGACGCGCAAATACTTAGTTGCCTAAGCGGTATAAAACCCCCATGGCTAGGATTTGGGAGAATTGCCAATTGGGATCTTGGTCATAATCTCGAAATAGAACGGCCTGCAAATTCGTAGATACATATTTATTGACCTTCATGGTGAAGTTGGCATCCAAGCGATGCACAATTCCATCTGTTCTTCCGATTCTGAAATAATCTACTAGTGCGGAATAGCGTGCTTTCATATTGATATTTTGAAAGATATCTTTTTCGATATTCATCAAATATTGAAATACGAACTGATTTCTGATGTTATCTCCAGGACGCTGCAATCCATACAATCCTGCACGGGAAATGCGCTCATCAAATACGAAGGTTTGACGTAAACTTCCAATACCAATTCGGGTATAGAATGATTTCTGTGGATGGTATTCCAAACCCATTGACGTCGTCAGATAGGCGGGAGCGAAGATATTTGAAACGAGGGAATCTATGGGAATCCCTAATTTATTCTTTTTGCTGTATTCAATACCTTTGAAAAATTGGGATTGAAAGTTGGTCGATCCATAAAAATCCCATTTTGGACTTATGCGGTAACCGGCTTTAAACTCGTAAAAAATCCGGTCAACGTTCTTGCGGAGTGATTGTGTTCTGTTTTGTAGAAAACCAACTTGAAGATTTAGATCACTATTTAAGCGCCAATTGTTATTGACAACTTTGGCAGAATGGTTTAAAAACCAGCCAATGGCGAAGGTGTTACTACCTCCTCCTTTCCAGTTATCACTAAAACTAGATTGATTTAGGTTGACCCCTGTGTTGAAATCCTTTTTCCATTTTTGAGCCAAACTATCTGCTTCAACCGTGCCCAATAGCTTAGTGGAAGAAATTAGTAAGCAAAAAATGAAGGTAAATAGTGATTTCATTTCGACAAATGTACAAAAATCATTTGGCCTACCGCATGGTCTGGCCTGCTTTTCCTACCCATAAATAAACTTCTCCGTCAAACTGGGCACCTGGCGCTAAAACCTGTAGCCCTTCAGCGGTATTGAATGCATCGGTATTTGCGGTCATCGGTTCAATGGCTACCGCATCCTGATCTCCTGGTGCAAATACGACGAGGTAAGGAAATTGGATACTTGATTGCTCTAAGTAAAAACTGATATTCCGTCGTGTATCATGCAATTCCGTTCTGTGGGTCGCCAGCGGTTTTAATAAAAAAACATGATCTAATTGCTCATTTCCTAATGATATTGGATCCTTTCGCTCAAACGATTCTTCTTGTAAAGGAATCATTTGGGAGTCGGACAAAAAGCGTGATTTGGAAGCAAAACTAATTTGAAGATCTTCTAATGTGCTTCCCGGGAATCCGAAATAGGGGTGCCAGCCACAAGCAAACGGCATATTTCCAGTTCCTGTATTCGTCGCATGGAAGTTGACCCGCAACCCTCCACTTTTTTCAAACGTATAATCAATCGAAAAGTCGAAGGGGAATGGATACCCTTTTTCACCACCTAGATAGGAATGGCTGATGCGAACGTAGGCTGAATTTGGAGTAGACTCGGATGCACTTACCGTAAATGGCGCACGTGCTAATAGCCCGTGAATCGCATTGCCTAAATTGGGTTCATTAATGGGCAATTGATAATTTCTGCCTTCAAAGGAATAATTCCCATTGCGAACACGATTTACCCAAGGCGTTAGTACAGCCGAAAGATGGTACGGGTTGGACGCTAAGGGGTATCGGTCGGAAAAGGGCAGTTTTACGATATTGATAAGCTCATTTTCAACGTGTACGTCAAAGCGCGTCAATAATCCCCCTGCCGCCAGATCAATATCCACGCGCGATTGGTTAGTCGGATTGACTAAAGAAATTTGGTTTTCGTTTTGTTCTATAATCATTGCCAAATCGTTTTTTCTTCAATGCCCATGCCATATAGGGCGAAATCATATTTTACCGGATCTGTGGAATCTAATCGGCGCAGTGCGTCGGTTAATTCCAATGCTTTATTCCAATTGGCAGGCCCCGGAGAAACTAATTGTAAACTTTCTGCGGTCCGTTGTGCATGCACATCCAAGGGACAAACGAGCTGAGATGGCCGCATATTGTTCCACAATCCAAAGTCGACCCCATGTTCATCTTTCCGGACCATCCACCTCAGAAACATACAAATTCGTTTACACGCTGATTTCTTAAAGGGTGCCGAAATATGTTTTTGGGTCCTTGACGGCGCAAATTCGTCATTAAAAAAATGGCGGTAAAAGCGATTGATTGCTGCTTCTATCGTTAATTCATCTGGATTATAGGCCTGGCTAAATGCAGTTTCTAAGCTTTGGTTCGAGGTATATTGCCGATTGAAAAAACGGATAAAATACAAGGTGTCGGTATAATTAAAGGTCCGATGTTTGAACGTCTCCAAGCGTTTCAAATCATGCGCTTGATGTTCCATGATGAATTGATATGGAGCGCCATCAAATAGTTGAATTAATTCGTTGGCTTTTGAGATAATGGTTTTCCGTTGGCCCCAGGCCAACATCGCCACCCAGAATCCCATAATTTCAATGTCTTGTTGTTGACTGAAAGCGTGTGGAATTTGAATCGGGTCATGCTCGATGAATCGAGGATGATTGAAAAAGGCATACTTGGAATCCAAAAGATTTTGGACGTGTTGCTCCATTTCGCTTATTTATTTCCGAAAAATGCCATCAATCGAGAGGGAATCGACAATACCCAAACGAGCACGGTTACTGTAGCTGAAAAGGCTGCAATAAATGGGTATGAGAGGATAAATAGAATCTCAAAAGCTACGGTTCCGGCCGTGATGGGTCTTTTACGTTTGGGCATTATTGAACTAGATAACTGATTTCAGCACGAATACGTTTGTCTACCGCATTCAATCGCTCAAATGCTTTGGGTGATAACTTGATAATTAATTTGCCATCTGTACTCGGTAAACGTCCGATGACCTTCACCCAAATACTTTGATTATTGGCTAAGTTTTTGACTAACACCAACGTGCCTATGGGTGCAGATTTATGCAAAGCCAAGTATTTTCCTGAATTATCTGGTACATCGATCAATTCAGCAATTCCTGTTTCAATCGTTTTGCGCAGGCCATCATTATTGCTAATGTCGGCTTCTGTCTTAACCGGTTCAGCTGTTTTGCTGGGCATCAAGGTCGATTTGTCCACAGATGTAGGCGCAGAAATTAACAGGCGTTGGCCTTCTTTTAAAACATCTGATGTCAAATTATTCCACTTGCGCAAATCTGCCATCGTCACTTTGTACAAGTTGGCCACTGTCAATAAACTTTGCTTAGCGGCCACGATATGCATACCTGTCGAATTACTAGGTTTTTCTTCAGGTGCTTTCTCGATGGGTTTAGCTACTGATAATAAGGTATTCGTGCTTTCATCTAGGTAATGAACCGGAATGAAGACGATTTCACCTGAATTTACGGGGATGCTGATTTCAGGGTTGACCTGCTTAAACTCAGTCAGCGAAAGGTTGTATTTTTTTAAAATTGAAAACAGGGTTTGCTTGTTGCCCACCTTGTATACGATATACGTTTTGTTGCTCTCTTTCTTAAGTCCTAAGGAATCGAGTGTGGTGGCTTTTGTCGCAAGCGTAAACCCAAAAACCAAGAAAAAGAGTAGTTTAAATGTGCGCATAGATCACTAATTCTTGTTTATCTCGTATATATACTAAATGTCCGTGTACTAGTTGAAATGTTTGGAAGCCAATTTTTTCACTGGCTACTAGCGTTTCCTCGTGGAGTGTCTGGAAATCAAATGAGCAAATGCGCAAGCGGTTTTTCCAGCCATGGTCGTAAAGATAATAAGAAAATATTAGCTTATCCGTACCTTCCCAGTAATCCAATCCCTTTACAATATTTTCTCCAAATTTTTGCTTAAAAAGCGTCTGAAAGGCCTCTAAACCCGGTTGGCTTTCCTCGAAATGTTGTGGTGATTCAAACGTCACACCTTGCCAATGACCTACTTGTTTCGGTTCGAAAACGCCAGTTCGTAGATTTAGATCTCCAGATGAGGTTTGTAAATAGGTTCCATCGATGGCTAACCAACTGGTCATTTCAATCCGATAGATTCTTTTGCCGGTGGTTAAATCGTAGCCTTCAATTGCCTCAATTCCTGGGTTTTTTCCGGTGTGTAAACAAAGAAATACCGCAATTGAATCAATGCCAATAAGCCACGTTTTTGGTTTATTGGCTTCGATTGGAAACGGGATTTCTTGACAATGGAAGGTCGTTAAATCTACTTGATGCCATTGGACCTCGTCACCCACTCGCGACTCGATCCAGCATTTGGGATGTTTTGCATCACCGAAATACCCGGTACTCCAAATATTTCCCGAAAAAGTATGTGCGTATATTTTTTCCACCTTGGTCCCACGGATTCCCCGCAAATTATGTGCAAATTTGGTGAAAATTTTAGCATAAACGGTTCTATTCCCATGATGCAAGGTAAAAAAGTTGTCGCTGTCATTCCTGCTCGGTACGCATCTACGCGCTTTCCAGGAAAGCCTTTGGTAGATATTGGTGGTAAATCGATGATCCAGCGGACCTTTGAACGGGTTTCGGCAGTTGCCGGCTGGCATCGCATCATTATCGCCACAGATGATGTTCGGATCCAACAAGCTGCTGTAGCTTTTGGGGCGGAAGTATGTATGACACGCGAAGATCATGTTTCAGGAACGGATCGCTGTGCGGAGGTGATGGACAATTTGGGCGAGCCCGTTGACTACATCGTCAATATTCAAGGGGATGAGCCCTTTATCGAGCCAGCTCAGCTTACGGAATTGGCGGCAGGTTTTGCCACCAACGCACCAATTTTAACCTTAATTAAGCGTGTAGAAGACGAAAACACACTGTTTTCAATCAATACTCCTAAAGTGGTGATAAACGAACAAGGCCATGCCTTGTATTTTTCGCGTCAAACGATTCCGTTTCTTAGAGGTGTGGCGCAAGAAGATTGGTTAAGCCAACATTCCTTTTTTAAACACATCGGTTTATATGCCTATCGGGCTGATATTTTACGTGAGCTAAGTCAATTAAAACCTTCAGCGCTTGAATTAGCTGAATCTCTGGAGCAATTACGCTGGTTGGAAAAAGGCTATGTCATCCAAACGATCCAAACCGAATATGAAACGATTGGGATTGATAGTCCTGCGGATTTGGAAAAAATCAAAAAAATGGGCTTTCTAGGCGCCTAATTCTTGCCTCTATTCACATGATTTTGGTATCTTTGCAAGATTATGCAGAAGCCATCTATTTACGAACAATTGCGCCATCGGATCCTTGTGTTGGATGGTGCCATGGGTTCATTGATTCAAGAATATAAATTATCGGATGCCGACTACCGTGGCGAACGATTTAAAGATTTTCCACACGAGGTTAAGGGTAATAATGACTTGTTGTCCATTACGCGGCCAGATGTGATCAAAGAGATTCACGCAAAGTATTTCTCAGCAGGCGCGGATATCGCCGAAACCAATACCTTTTCAGGGACTTCGATTGCCATGGCAGATTACCACATGGAGGAATTAGTTTATGAACTAAATTTCGAATCTGCGAAGATTGCGCGCGAAGTAGCTGATGAATTTACGGCTCAAAATCCTTCAAAACCACGATATGTGGCAGGTTCAATTGGACCAACGAATCGGACACTGTCCCTTTCTCCAGATGTCAATGATCCCGGTTTTCGTGCCGTGACATTTGATGAATTGGTTGAAGCGTATACGGAACAGGTACATGGCTTGGTAGATGGTGGTGCTGATTTACTACTCGTTGAAACCGTTTTTGATACCCTAAATGCGAAGGCTGCGTTATTTGCCATCGATCAATTTTTCAAAGAAAACCCATCCAAGCCATATCTGCCTGTGATGGTCTCTGGAACCATTACCGATGCTTCAGGCCGGACGCTTTCGGGTCAAACAACGGAAGCTTTTTTAACTTCGATTTCCCACATGCCTTTATTGTCGGTGGGCTTAAACTGTGCTTTAGGTGCAGATTTAATGCGGCCGTACGTAAAAACGCTACATGATAAATCTCCATTTTTAGTTTCTGCGCACCCCAATGCGGGTTTGCCGAATGAAATGGGAGAATACGATCAGTCTCCTGAACAAATGGCAGAGGTTATTGAGGATTTCTTGCAGCATGGTTTTGTCAATATTATTGGTGGATGTTGCGGTACGACACCGGCGCACATTCAAGCGATTGCTGAAATAGCGGCGAAATACAAGCCTCACGTAATTCCTGAAGATTCATTAAATCAGAAACTATCGGGTTTAGAGCCATTGGAAATCACGGAATTGACCAATTTTGTCAATATTGGTGAGCGTTGTAATGTGACAGGTTCCAAGAAATTTGCTCGATTAATCCGAGAAGAAAATTTTGAAGAAGCGATTGCTGTAGCGCGTGAGCAAGTGGATGGTGGGGCGCAGATTTTGGATGTCAACATGGATGAGGGGATGATTGATGGCGTTAAAATGATGCCACAATATTTAAACTTATTGATGGCTGAGCCAGATATTGCCCGTTTACCGATCATGATTGACTCTTCCAAATGGGAGGTTATTGAAGCCGGTTTGAAATGCGTGCAAGGTAAGTCGGTTGTTAATTCCATTTCCTTAAAGGAAGGGGAAGAGCGATTTATTGAATTAGCGAATAAAGTCAAGCAATATGGTGCTTCTGTCGTTGTGATGGCGTTTGACGAAGATGGTCAAGCGGATTCCTACGAGCGTCGGATTGAAATTTGTACACGTGCTTACCGGATTTTGGTGGACGTGGTTAAATTTCCTGCCCAAGACATCATTTTTGACCCCAATATATTAACGGTTGCCACAGGAATCGAGGAGCATAATAACTATGCGAATGATTTCATTAAGGCAACGAAATGGATCAAGGAAAATTTACCTCATGCGAAAGTATCCGGTGGGGTATCCAATATTTCCTTCTCTTTCCGCGGAAATGAACCGGTTCGTGAAGCGATGCACACGGTTTTCTTATACCATGCGATTAAGGCGGGTATGGATATGGGTATTGTGAATGCAAGCCAATTAGGGGTGTATGATCAAATTGACCAGCCTTTGCGTGATCTGTGCGAGGACGTATTATTGAATCGCAATCCAGAAGCTACGGAGAAATTAGTTCACTTCGCGGAGACGGTTAAGTCGGTGGGCAAAGAAGCTGTCATCGATGATGCTTGGCGTCAATTACCTGTGAATAAGCGTTTGGAGCATGCCTTGATTAAAGGTTTGACTGAGTTTATTGATGAGGATGTGGAGGAAGCGCGCCAACAAGTCGAAAGGCCGATTCAAGTAATTGAAGGACCATTAATGGATGGAATGAACGTGGTTGGGGATTTGTTCGGAGAAGGAAAAATGTTCTTACCACAAGTGGTGAAGTCGGCCCGCGTCATGAAAAAAGCGGTCGCTTATTTATTGCCGTTTATTGAAGCTGAAAAGCAAGGGGGAGAAAGTTCATCTGCCGGTAAAATTTTATTGGCAACGGTGAAGGGTGACGTCCATGATATTGGTAAAAATATTGTGGGTGTTGTTTTGGCATGTAATAATTATGAGGTGATTGACATCGGTGTGATGGTATCCTGCGAAAAGATTTTAGCAGCTGCCAAAGAACACCAAGTAGATATTATTGGTCTTTCAGGCTTGATTACACCTTCTTTAGACGAAATGGTGTATGTGGCGAAAGAGATGGAGCGACAAGGTTTTACGGTTCCTTTATTGATTGGAGGAGCCACGACTTCCCGGATTCATACGGCGGTTAAAATTGATCCACATTACAGTGGTCCAGTTATTCACGTGTTGGATGCTTCGCGTTCGGTACCAGTTGCCGGCCGTTTGTTGCAAAGTGAATTGACTTCGCAAGAAATTTTTTCTGAGATCAAGCAGGAATATGCTGAGTTGCGGGTGTCGCATGCGGCGCGCCAACAAGAGAAAAATTATTTATCGATTGCTCAAGCGCGTCAAAAATCAACGGGCATCGATTGGACTGGATTTAAAGCCAAGCAACCATCGTTTTTGGGTGTAAAATACTTCCAGGATTATTCTTTGGCTGAAATTGCGAAATACATCGACTGGACACCATTCTTCTCCACGTGGCAATTATCAGGCAAATATCCACGGATTTTTGATAATGAGACCGTTGGCCAAGAGGCACGAAAACTATTCAATGATGCGCAAGCATTATTACAAGAAATCATCGACGGCAAGTTATTGACAGCTAAAGCTGCGCTTGGGTTCTTCCCAGTGAATTCTTTCGGAGATGACATGATTTTGCATGACTTTGTAGAAAGTGTGCAAGAGGTTCCTTGTGAAAAACATGGTTCTCATGCGCATGCATCCTACACGATTCAGCGAAAAGATGAGACTTCGGATTCGACTGCATGGTTACATCATTTGCGTCAACAAGGCCAGAAGTCGGCATCATTACCCAACCGATGCTTAAGTGATTTTGTTGCTCCTTTATCAACGGGAGAGACGGATTTTGTGGGTGCGTTTGCGGTGACGACGGGTATTGGTATTGAGGCTTTATTAGCGAAATATGAAGCTCAGCATGATGATTATAACTCCATCATGGTCAAGGCATTAGCTGATCGTTTGGCGGAAGCTTTTGCTGAGTTAATGCATGAGCGTGTGCGTCGTGAATACTGGGGCTATGCAGCTGATGAGTCCATGAGTAATGAAGAATTAATCATGGAAAAATATCAAGGTATTCGTCCGGCACCGGGATATCCAGCCTGTCCAGATCATACGGAAAAGAAGCGTTTGTTTGAATTATTGGATGCGGAAAAGCAGATTGGAATTCAATTAACGGAGAGTTATGCGATGTATCCAGCTTCTGCGGTTTCCGGATTTTATTTCTCACATCCGGAGAGTACGTATTTTGGTTTAGGTAAAATAGCCAAAGACCAAGTAGTAGATTATGCAGCGCGGAAAGGGATGCCATTGGAGGAAATGGAGCGTTGGTTAAGTCCTGTTTTAACATATGATGCGTAGGCTATGACGAAGATTACACAGTATTTAGAGGCAGCAAAAGGGAAGACTTTATTCTCGATTGAGATTATTCCGCCGATGAAAGGTCAACATTTAGGTGAACTAGTTTCGCATATTGAGCCCTTGATGGAGTTTAATCCGCCTTTTATTGAGGTAACCTATCACCGTGAGGAGTATGTAGAAAAGCTAGTAGCCGGTGTGTTGAAACGCATTCCTATTCGCAAGCGTCCGGGTACCTTAGGTATTTGTGCGGCAATTATGCAGAAGTTTAAAACAGAAGCTGTTCCGCATGTTATTTGTGGTGGATTTACGAAGGAGGAGACAGAGGATTTCTTGATCGATTTACATTATTTAGGAATCGAAAATGCGCTTGTATTGCGTGGAGACCAAGAAAAGGGGGAGGACCATTTTATTCCAAAACCAGGTGGCCATGCGTATGCGAATGAATTAGTCGCTCAGGTTCATGCGATGAACCAAGGCATTTTATTGCATGAGGAGACGGAGTCATTGCCTACGAACTTTTGCGTGGGTGTAGCCGCTTATCCAGAAAAGCATTTTGAGGCGGCTTCCTTGGACGAAGATTTGCGCTATTTAAAACAAAAAGTGGATGCGGGTGCTGATTACATTGTAACCCAAATGTTTTTTAACAATCAACACTACTTTGATTTTGTCGCTAAGTGTCGGGCCATGGATATTCATGTTCCGATTATACCGGGATTGAAGCCCATTGCGACTGCACGTCAGTTGGAGATATTACCTGAAATATTCCATTTAGAAATGCCAGAAGCCTTAGCAAAGGAAGTGCGCGCGTGTACCACGAATGCTGCGATTAAGCAGGTGGGTGTGGAATGGGCGGTCCAACAAGGTCGCGAATTAATGCAAGCGGGTGTTCCAGCCTTGCATTTTTATACGATGAGTAAGTCGGATAGTGTGCATGCCATTGCCTCGCAATTATTTTAGTTGCACTTGTTTCCAATTTGATCCATTTTTGATTCGATTGACTTGCGTTGAGGTGACGCCAAATTGCTTGGCAATCATTTTGATACGGTTTTTGCCCGTGCGTAGCATCTGCTTGATGAGCAAGACTTGTGCGATACTCAACTTGTAATTTTTGGTCCGCAGGGGCATCTTTTTTTGCAGTATGGCGGGATTACGTAAGTTGTGGGCCGTTAGTGCGTCACGTGTGACCCAATCCAAATTCGCCACGTGGTTGTTTTTTTTATCGAAATCTCGATGGATCACAAACGTTGCTTCAGGATTCGTACGCGGAATGAAGAGTTCAGCGACCATTTTGTGCACATATCGATTGATTGAATTGCCTTGATGGCGCATATTCAACGAGCGATAGTTTTGAATGCAGGAACCCAAAATGATTTTACCTTTTGGGTTGGATTTGAAGCTTTTAATTCGACCGAAATTCGAAATTTCCACGTGGATTTCGATGGGCCAATCAGGAGATTGAATACGTTTCCATTGTTCAATCCGTAAGGTAGGAGTTGAATACATGTTTTTTATTAGTGGTTGTGACGTAATTACGACTTTTTAATCTAGAAAACGCCTGTTTTTGTGCTATTATTGCATCACAAAACTGATAAACTTACATGCGTGTTTTAGTCTATGGTGCGTCCACCAATCCAGCTCGATATGCTTTTATGGCTACGGAATTATTGCTTTCGAAAGGGCATGAAGTGATTTTGGTAGGACACAAGCCTGGAGAAATTGATGGAATTGACATACAGGTGGGCCAACCGGACTTGGTTGATATTCACACCGTTACGTTATATGTAGGACCCAAAAATCAGCTGGATCTTTTGGCATATCTAATGCGTCTTCAGCCGAAACGGGTAATTTTTAATCCAGGTACAGAAAACCCAGACTTAATGAAGCAGCTTGCTGCGGAGGGGATGGAAGTAGAAGAGGCCTGCACGCTGGTGATGTTGCATACAGGCCAATTTTAATTTATACGGCAGTCAGGGTGAATTCGAATTCCTCCATGATCAAGTTGGCCAATAATTTCTTACACGCTTCCGTTACAATTTCATGAGCAACGGCCTCAGATGCTGCTTCTAATTGCAATGTGATATGTTTTCCAATACGCACATCAGAAACCTGTGTGATATTTAAATTTTGTAAGCCTATACGAACTGCTTTTCCTTGTGGGTCAAGAATTTCTTTTTGGGGCATTACATTGATTTCTGCGATAAATTTCATTTTTGTTTGATATTAAGTAACGAAAGGATAAACGATAACACGATATAGGAAACAACTAAAATCGGGAAAGCTGCAAATTTAAGCAATACGAGTATAGCAACACAATAAATCAGAAATAAGTAGCGCATTTGATTCGCAGCCCATCCCCAAGATTTAAATTTAAAGGCCATCAGCGGAAATTCTGCGACCAATAAATAACTCATGATAATGCTGTAAATCAATAAGCCTTTGAAGTGTAATATATACGGACTGAATTCTGGTTGGAAATGCAGAATTAATGGCAAAGAAGCCACTAACAGCCCATTTGCAGGTGTGGGTACCCCGATGAACTGGTCGCTTTGGCGGGTGTCAATGTTGAATTTTGCGAGTCGGTAGGCCGACATTAATGCTAGGGAAAAAACCATAAATGGTTTGTAGAATCCGAATATACCCACCGAGCATTGTGTACCACAACTTTGTTCAACGAGCGCGAAAAGGATGAAGCTTGGTAAAACACCAAACGAAACCATGTCGGCCAGGGAATCTAATTGCTTACCCAATTCCGAATAGGCATGGAGTAGTCGAGCTAAAAATCCATCTAAGAAATCACAAACAAGCGAAATGAAAATGCAATAAGATGCCCAAAGTAAATTACCCTGCATAACAAAATAAATACCCAGACAGCCCGCAAGCAGGTTGGCCAAAGTTAACAGATTGGGGATTTCTTTCTTCATGCTTTTACATAGGGATTATGTTGCTTCTCTTCTCCAATCGATGTTTTAGGTCCGTGACCTGGATATACAAGCGTCTCTGTAGGCAATGTATATAATTGCGTTTGGATGCTATGCATTAAGTCGGCATGATTACATAACGGAAAATCGGTCCTTCCCACACTCCGTTTGAAAAGTACGTCTCCACCAATCACCCAGCCTTGCTTTTCTAAATAAAAAGCCACGTGTCCGGGTGCATGACCGGGAACAAATAAAATTTGTATGTCAAATTCCCCTATTTGAATGCGTTCGGTTTCGTTAATCCATTGATCGACGTTTGCCGCCTGATAATGTGGGAATCCGTACACTTCAGCGCGCTTACTCGCGTCATCTAATAGGGGTTTGTCCTTGAGGTGAAGGCAAAAAGGAATTTGGTATTCGGTCTGGAAAAAGGAAACGCCTAGCACATGGTCGATGTGTGCATGGGTATTCAAAATGTATTTCATTTGAATGCCTTTCTCGGTGATAAAATCCTTGATTTCTTTACGCTCTTCGTAGCTGTAGCAACCTGGGTCGAAAACGATTCCATTTCCGGCGTCATCCCACAATAAGTAGGTGTTTTCTTGAAAGGGATTGAATTGGAAGACTTCGAGTTGTATCATAAACGCTACAAATTTCGGATTAATTATTGGTTTGGCCAAAAAGGAAAATGCACGGGATTTTGTGCAGCTCAGGTTTTTGTGCCGACCAGTCTTTGAGTGTTTTTGTTTGTATAAATCCACCTTCTCCTTGCAGATTAGCGCCAATGGCAACTAAGGTATTTCCGGGAAGATGCTGGATCATATCCTCCAATAATCCATTATTTCGATAAGGGGTCTCGATGAACATATGTGTTTCCCCCGTTTTTTCGGTTTGCTGAACTAATTGCTCCATGCGTTTAATTCGGGCAGGTTTCTCGATGGGTAGGTAGCCATGAAAAGCGAACTTTTGGCCTGAAAAACCAGATCCCATGAGTGCGAGTAGGATAGAAGAGGGTCCCACGAGTGGAACAACTTCAATGCCCATTTCTTGGGCGATTCCTACGGCTAGGGCTCCTGGATCTGCGACACCTGGGCAACCAGCCTCGGAAATAACACCGATAAAGGCTTCGTTTTGATGTTTTTGAAAGAAATCTAAGATTGACTTTTTCTCGGTGTCCTTATCTAGAATTTCAAAAGTCAAGGAATCAATGGTGATTCCGAGTTTGAGTTCAGAAATAAATCTGCGGGCTGTCCGGACATTCTCGACAAGGAAGTGTTGGCATTGCGTAATATAAGCTGGTACCTCCGGCGCTAAGGAAGTTGACGCGGTATTTTCTGCAATGGGGCAGGGGATGAGTATCAGTTTCATAGGATCGACTGAATAACTTGATTGAATGCCTCGGGCTGGTCGGCCTGAACCCAGTGTCCAGCGTTTGCAACTGTATGTATGTCAAAATTCGGAAAAATTTCAGCGATGTAACGCTCATCTTCCGGTTGGATATAATGTGAATTTGCTCCTTTAATAAAGTGAATAGGAGTTTGGCAGGGGTTTTTGACCCATAATTCATGCCCGACTACATCAATGTTTTTGGTAATGACGGCTAGATTGATTCGCCAGGCGAATTCCGCATCATTTTTGCGGTAGAGGTTCTTTAATAGAAATTGACGAACGCCTTCTTGTTCCTCAAAGCGCTTAAGATGTTCATTGGCTTCCGTTCTTGACGCGATTGTATTTAGGTCAATGCTATTTAATCCAGCTAAAATCGAGGTGTGGTGGACCGGGTAAAATTTAGGTGCTATGTCCACGATGATAAATCTATCGGAAAGCGTTGGGTAGTTCAATGCGAATTGCATGACTACTTTACCGCCCATGGAGTGTCCAATGATGATCGGATTGATCAATTGATGCGTATCGATAAATTCTTTCAGGTCTTCCGACATCACTTGATAGTCGAATTCGTCGGACCAGGGAGATTGCCCGTGGTTTCGCTGGTCCACTAAATAGACTTGGTGGGTGCTGGCAAAAACTTTGGCGATACCTAGCCAATTGTCAGAACTGCCAAAAATGCCATGTAAAATAATCATGGCAGGTCCTTGTTCACCTACTTTTCTAAAATATAGTTCCATTATTTCAGGTAGATCGCTTTTTCTTTTTGGGGAATTGTTTGACCAATTGGCTTCAAATCAAAGCCTGCGGCTTTAGCGAAAGTTTCAAAGGCATCTTTGTGTGATTTTGAAACGGCGATTAATAAACCACCGGAGGTTTGTGGATCTGCCCCGATGAGCCGTTGGGTTTCTGTAATTCCCTCCTGTACTCGGTGACCATAACTTGCCCAATTGCGACTTGTTCCACCTGGGAAACATTTTTGGTCTAAGTAATGGTCTAGGTTATTGAGGGTTGGTATATGGTTGAAAAACAACTCGGCGCTAACTCCTGAGCCGTCACACATTTCTACGAGGTGACCCATCAGTCCAAAACCGGTCACATCCGTTAGTGATTCCACATAAGCTAATGGCGCGATTTTAGCCCCAAAGGAATTCAGGGTACTCATTTGCTTAACGGCTGTAGCCAAGTCGGCATCAGAAACGATGCCTCTTTTTTGTGCAGTGGTTAAAATACCTACACCTAATGGTTTGGTTAAGTATAGGAGCGCATTGGCGGACGCTTGATCGTTTTGCTTCAGATTTTCTTTTTTGACTTTCCCGGTTACGGCCAATCCGAAAATCGGCTCTGGGGAGTCAATGGAATGTCCGCCTGCCAATGGAATTCCAGCTTCAGCACATGCGGCACGGCCGCCTTCTAAAACTTGACGGGCAATTTCGGGAGCAATTTTATCGATGGGCCAACCTAATATAGCGATCGCCATGAGGGGTTTTCCGCCCATAGCATAGATATCTGAAATGGCATTGGTAGCTGCAATTTTTCCGAAGTCGAATGGATTATCGACGATTGGCATGAAGAAATCGGTCGTAGAAATAACGGCTTCTCCGTTTTCCCAATCAAACACAGCGGCGTCATCGCGGCTTTCGTTTCCAACTAAAAGAAGCGGATGATGTTTTTTAGGCGTATCCGATTGTAGGATTTGATCTAAAATTTGGGGAGATATTTTACAACCGCATCCGGCACCGTGGGAATAGGAAGTCAGTTTAATGGATTCTTCGTTTGCTTGCATAAGATAATTTCTGCTGCAAAATTATTCTTTAAATAATTAAAAATTATGTTTCTGTTAAATTTTAAACGGTTTTAGGACTAATCTAGGTTGGATTCATGTGTTAGAGTACATTATTTATGGCTTTAGTGCTATCAATCAACAAATTATAGAAAAAGTCTTTTCGAATCCTTTTGGAGTATTTGATTTTTTAGGTTTATTTTGTGGCTTCAATACTTCTATTTCATTTATAACTAAATTCCAAATTTATGCAGAGAAGGTTTATTACTCATTCAGTGTTATTAGGAGCGTTTTTTGCGCTAATAATGATGCTTCCCATTGGGCAGGTGTTTGCTCAAGGTTCAACTACTTCTGCCATCGCAGGTACGGTAGTGGACGAAAAAGGCGAAGGCCTACCAGGTGCAACGGTGATTGCTGTGCATGAGCCTACGGGTTCACGTTACGGTGCGTCTACACGTGCAGATGGTCGTTACAATATTGTCAACATGCGTGTGGGTGGTCCTTACAAAGTGACTGTTTCATTCGTAGGTTACAAAGAATCTGCACAATCAGGAATTGTGTTGACATTGGCTTCTGAATTGCGTCAAAACTTCAAATTAGAAGTTAGTCAATCTCAGTTAGAAGAAGTTAAGGTCGTAGCTTCACGTAGTTCGGTGATTAACTCAGGACGTACGGGTGCGGCAACAACCGTTTCAAACTCATCCATTACAACTTTACCTACCTTGAATCGTTCATTAGGTGATTTTGCGCGTTTAGATCCACGTGCGAATGGTTTGAACTTTGCGGGTCGTAATGCCTTATTTAATAACGTAACCGTTGACGGAGCGTTCTTTAACAATGCGTTCGCTTTATCACCAACAATCGGTGGTCAAGCAGGTGCTTCGCCAATTTCGGTGGATGCGATTGACCAATTCCAAGTATTGATTGCTCCGTATGACGTACGTCAAGGTATGGCAACGGGTGCAAACATCAACGTAGTAACAAAGTCTGGTACAAATAATTGGACTGGTTCAGGTTATTATTTTGGTACAAACGAAGGTTTAGTAGGAAATAAAATTGGTGATGCAACTTCTCAATTTGGTAAATTCAACCGTGGACAATTTGGTGCACGTGTGGGTGGAGCAATCATCAAAAATAAGTTATTTATTTTTGGATCATTTGAGCAAGAAACACAAACAGATCCAGGTTCTAACTTTGTGGCAACACGTACAGGTACTGAGCCGAACAAATCGATCGCGAAAGCTGAAGATTTAGATCGTTTGAAATCATTCTTGTTGTCGAAATTCAACTATGATCCAGGTGCGTACGAGAACTACAACAGAGAGAAATTCTCACAAAAAGCTAACGTTCGTTTAGACTGGAACATTTCTGATAAGCACAAATTGAACATTAAGTATAACTACTTACGTTCGTTTGCTGATATTTCTCCTTCGAACTCAGGTTCATTATCTGGAGGTCGTTCGCCATCGGTTAACGTGTTACCTTTCCAAGGTTCATTGTATCGTATTAACAACAACTTAGACTCGTACATTGCTGAATTGAACTCGACATTCTCGAATACAATCTCAAATAACTTGACAGTTGGTTACACGGCGATGCGTGACTATCGTGAGTCACCGGTGAATAATACACCATTCCCGACAGTTGATATTGGAAATAACAACTTAAACCAAATGACTGCTTTTGGTTATGAGCCATTCTCGGCGAATAACTTGTTGAACTCTGATATTTTCCAAATCTCGGATAACTTAACAATCTATAGAGGAAAGCATGTATACACGTTTGGTGCTGCTTATGAAGCAAATGCATTTAAAAATGGTTTTGCTCCTAACTATTATGGTGGATACCAGTTCCGGTCGATTGATGACTTTATCAAATCTGCAAGTGGTGATTTAACTGTTTCACCTGTACGTTACCAAGTTCAATGGTCAAATTATGCTGACTTCCCATTTGCTGAGATGAAGGGTAATACCTTATCATTCTATGGTCAAGATGAAATTACAGCTGCAAAAGGTTTGAAATTAACTTTTGGTCTACGTGGAGATGCGACTTCGTTCCCATCATTTGATGAGCCGAAGTATACGAACTCATTTGTTCCTAATTTAACGTTCCGTGATGGAGTAAAGTTGGCTACCAACAAATTCCCAGAGACTACTGTTTTATGGTCTCCACGTTTCGGATTTAACTGGGATGTAAAAGATGACAAGACAACTCAAGTACGTGGTGGTTTGGGTGTATTCTCAGGTCGTGTTCCTTATGTATGGTTGTCGAACCAGTTGTCTAACAACGGTGTATTGTTCGGATCTCGTTTAGTTACTGCGGCGGCAGAATTGAGAAATTATCCATTTACACCTAATGTAGATGCATATAAGCCAAACGCAAGTACATTGACTAACTTACAACCTACTGCGTATAACTTAGCGGTTACGGATCAGAATTTTAAATTCTCTCAAGTTTTCCGTGCGAACTTAGCGATGGATAAGCAATTGGGTGATGGCTGGTTAGTTTCTTTGGAAGGTATTTATACAAAGGATATTAATGCGGTATACTTGGAGAACGTGAACTTGCCGAATTCTACGGTGAAGGCAGTTGGTCCAGACAATCGTGTTATTTATTTCACAGCTTCTCCAACGGGTATTCCAACAAATACACGTAACAACCAAATTTATGGTGGTACACGTGGTTTGAATGCACCTGCAACTGGAAATACGGTAGACAATCCAAACATCTCTGATGCTATCTTAATCAAGAATACGAATTTAGGTTATTCATATGCCTTGACTGCTACGGTATCAAAGGCGTTTGATAATGGATTGTTTGCTTCGTTATCATACACGAATTCGGATTCACGTTCAGTGAATGATGGTGGATCTATTGCTCAATCGCAATGGAGAGACCGTGTTGTTTCTGGTGATCCAAATGAGAATGTGGCTTCATATTCTTCATATATGCAAGCACACCGTATCAACGCATATGGTTCATACCGTTTGAATTACTTGAATGAAAAAGCGTCTACGACGTTTGGTTTCACGTATTCAGTAGCTCCAGCAGGTCGTTTCTCATATACCTATTCAGGTGATATGAATGGAGATAACCAAAATGCAAATGACTTGATTTATGTTCCACGTAGCCAATCAGAGATTTTATTACGTGATTTAGGAACGTATACGGCAGCTCAGCAATGGGCGGATTTAGATAAGTACATCAACCAAGATAAGTATTTGTCTTCTCGTCGTGGTCAGTATGCAGTGCGTAATGGTGCTGAGTTACCATGGGCTGCAAACTTTGATTTCAAAGTAATCCAAGATTTCTATATCAATGTAGCAGGTAAGAAGAATACCTTACAATTTACATTGGATGTATTTAACTTCGGTAACTACATGTCTCCACAGTGGGGCTTAAACCAAACACCATTGCGTGCAGGTTTATTGAACTATGTAACAAACGATGCGGCTACTGGGCGTCCAGTATTCCAATTCCCTTACCGTTCAGGTACTACGCCATTAGCTGAGACATTCCAACGTTCTTTCGGACTTGGTTCTCGCTGGCAAGCACAATTCGGTATCCGTTATATCTTCAACTAAGATATTGCTAATCCGAAGTAAAAAGGCTGCTCGAAAGAGCAGCCTTTTTTATTTGTTTTCTTTGGCAAACCTTTCAGGATTCCCTAGGCTAAAGCCTAGGGTTATTAGTAGCCCCAGACTAAAGTCTGGGGATTTTAGGCGAGGCATCGCGTCTCTACAAAAGGCATAAAAAAACCGGGTTTCCCCGGTTTTTACTAAAACTCTTTATGATGCGCCATTCGATGTAAATCTTCCGGGCTTAATGACTTGAAGTATTCGTAGGTGATTTTCAGTCCTTCAGCACGCGAAACTTTAGGTTCCCAGCCTAATAAAGCTTTTGCTTTCGAGATGTCTGGTTTACGCTGTTTCGGATCGTCCGTTGGCAATGGCAATGAAATCAACTTTTGACTCGTTCCTGTTAATTTGATAATCTCCTCACCAAATTCCTTGATCGTAATTTCATCTGGATTACCAATGTTGACTGGTTGGGCATAATCGCTCAGCAACAAGCGGTAAATTCCTTCTACTAGATCATCTACATAACAGAAAGCACGCGTTTGAGAACCATCACCAAACATCGTTAAATCTTCACCTCGTAAGGCTTGGCCTATGAATGCGGGAAGTACGCGGCCATCATTCAGGCGCATACGTGGACCATAGGTATTGAAAATACGCACGATGCGTGTTTCTAATCCATGGTAGGTGTGATACGCCATCGTCATCGCCTCTTGAAAGCGTTTGGCCTCATCATATACACCACGTGGACCCACTGGGTTTACATTTCCCCAATACTCCTCAGGTTGTGGATGAACCGTTGGGTCTCCATATACCTCTGACGTAGATGCGATTAAAACTCTTGCGTTTTTAACACGCGCTAATCCCAAGCAATTGTGAATTCCCAATGAACCCACTTTCAGGGTCTGAATAGGAATTTTTAAGTAATCAATTGGTGATGCAGGAGAGGCAAAGTGTAGAATGTAATCTAAGTTTCCGGGAACGTGAATGAACTTAGAAACATCATGGTGATAGAATTCAAAATGTTCTAATTTGAACAAATGTTCAATATTCTTCAAATCACCTGTGATCAAATTGTCCATCGCGATGACATGATAGCCCTCTTTGATGAATCGATCACATAAATGGGATCCCAAGAATCCAGCCCCGCCGGTAATTAATATTCGTTTCATAAGTTAAATAACAGATTTGCGGCCTACTGAATAATACGTGTAGCCTAATTCTTGCATTTGGGGCAATTCATATAAATTTCGGCCGTCGAAAATGACTTTATTTTTCAATAAACTGTCCATGCGTTCGAAATCAGGTGTTCTGAATTGTGGCCATTCTGTTACAATCAATAAGGCATCTGCCCCTTCAATCGCATCATATGGACTTTTGGAATATTCTACCACATCGCCGATAAGCTCTTGGACATTTTTCATGGCCTCTGGATCATAAACGCGTATTTTGCAACCTAAAGCCAATAGGGCTTCAATGTTATACAATGCTGGTGCTTCCCGAATATCATCCGTGTAGGGTTTAAATGCTAAGCCCCATATTCCAATCGTTTTTCCAGCCAAATCATTGTTAAAGTGACTTTCAATCAATGGCATTAACTTCGTTTTCTGTAATTCATTGACACGCATCACCGAATCCAAAATGTGAAATTGGTATGCATTTTCCTCCGATGTTTTAGCTAATGCTTGCACGTCTTTAGGGAAACAAGATCCACCATAACCAATACCTGCAAATAAGAATCGCTTTCCGATACGGGAGTCTGTTCCGATGCCCCGACGAATATCATCGACATTAGCACCGACCTTCTCACATAAATTCGCAATTTCATTCATGAAGGTAATCTTAGTGGCCAAAAACGCGTTAGCTGCATATTTGGTCATCTCCGCAGAACGTTCGTCCATAAATATGATCGGATTCCCTTGGCGAACCAATGGCGCATATAATCTAGTCATTACCTCTTTCGCACGATCTGATTCTGTCCCAATCACCACGCGGTCAGGTTTCATGAAGTCTTCTACCGCGACGCCCTCACGCAAAAATTCTGGGTTTGATACGACATCAAAATCAACTTGGGCTTTTTTAGCAATCGCCGCATGGACTAATTCAGACGTACCTACTGGTACGGTACTTTTATCAATGATGACAGTATATTCAGTCAATAATGGACCTAAATCATTCGCTACTTGTAAAATGTATTTTAAGTCGGCAGAACCATCTTCCCCTGGAGGAGTAGGCAAGGCTAGGAAAATAACTTTGGCCCCTACAATTCCTTCAGATAAAGATGTTGTAAAATCTAATCGGCCTTCATTGACATTCCGATGAAACATATCTTCCAAGCCTGGTTCGTAGATAGGAACAATCCCAGCTTGCATCTGCTTGATTTTCGCTTCATTAATATCAACGCATGTGACATGATTTCCTGTTTCAGCAAAACATGTTCCTGTTACGAGGCCTACATACCCTGAGCCAACAACCGCAATTTTCATAGTGACTTCTTTATAATGTTCAAAAATTGACTGCAAATTTAGCCAAATATCTTTAATTAATGCTAGTTTTTAATTTACCGGCTACCTTTTTAAAGGGATAGTTTGACCAATACTTCCAGATGGTTCCATGCAATGCAACCAATTCGCCAGCGTAGTCGAAATATCACTAATGCTCGTGCGCTCAGTTACTTCGCTAGGCTTCACTTTCCAGCCATAAAATAACAAGGGTACATGCGTATCATAGGCATACAAGGTGCTATGCGTGGTACCCGTTTTGTATCCAATAAACCATTGTGGTTTCAATAAAATCATCACATCACCACTGCGATCTTGGTTATATCCGTTACGAATGATTGTCGTGTATAGATTGTTTAATGTAGATGCTTCGATGTTGTGTAGGTCAACTAACTCCTGAAAACCTGCTTGTTTCTTAAGCGATTGTTTAACGACCTGAATTAGTTTTTCCCGATCGATATTCATTTTGGATAAGACAGCTTTATTGAAGTACAATTGGGAGTTGTCTTCCCCGATGATTAAATCTGTTTGGCCAAAAGCCTCTTGCGTTGCTTTTTTAATATCAGACATGGCTTTAACACGATCGAAAACACCACCTGGCATTTTATTGCTATTCAAATAACCTGGTACTTCCGCCACCGCGTGATCTGCGGTTAGGAATACAAGGACTTGATCTTTACCATAGTTTTTATCCAAATACGTTAAGATTTCAGCGATATCTTGATCTAAACGTAAATAGGTATCTTCTAATTCAATGGATTGTGGACCAAAACTGTGGCCAACATAATCCGTAGACGAAAAACTCACCGCTAGAAAGTCGGTGGTCCCATTCTTACCTAACTTTTCCTCGGTCATCGCTTGGATCGCGAAATCTTTCGTTAAGGTATTTCCATAAGGACTTGTACGAATTAATTCCAATGGATTGCCTCCTTGTAGGGTATGTGGGAAAATAGGTGCTGTTTCACCAGCCATTTTTGACTCATAAGGAGAATCATCTGGTCCACTCGTCGTATACGTTTGGATAGGATAGAGGGTGTTCCAGCCAGCTTTGGTATATTTTTGCGCACGTTGTTCCGCATTAAATGTTTGTACCCATCTAGGAAGTGATTGCATGTAGAAACTGGAAGTAATCCAGCGTCCTTCTTTTGAGTCATACCAATAGGCTCCATCAGCGGAATGACCTCCTGGTAAAATTGCCCCGCGGTCTTTTAACGCAATAGCAATCGTTTTCGATTTAAAGTTTTGAGCTAATTTTAATTGGTCCGTGATCGTACTCGTCCACATATTTTTCGGCGACATAAAACCTGTTTTTCCCGTAGTTCCTACGGTACTAACGGTACTGTCATCTGTACAATATACCTTTTTACCTGTGGCAACGTCCGTCCATTCATTTCCCACAATACCATGAACGGCAGGAACCGTCCCAGTATATACACTGGCATGGCCAGCTGCGGTAACCGTAGGTGCATAATTGTAGTGGTTATCTTGGCAATTCATTCCTTCGCGCATCAGGCGCTTTAATCCATTATTTGAATAGCGGTCTGCGTATTTGTATAAATAATCGTAGCGCATTTGGTCTACGACAATGCCAACAACCAATGCAGGACGATTTGATTCAGTGGATTTTTTTTGACCGTACGTCCATGTGGTCATACACATCAATGTTAGGATAAATAAGCTGGTTTTTTTCATAGGTAAAGGGGGAATTCCGTTAATTGGTTTGTTGTTGTATGGGTGTAATCTATTTCAAATATTTGATGTTCTAAGCCGTTCGTTAATACCAAAAAACGTGCTGCGTTTTTCTTTTGATATTGACTGATTTGATGAAACGTTTGCGCCGTCAACGCCACATGGGGTGCTTTGCATTCGATCAACATAAATACCTGTCCTTGCTTATCGAAAACCTGAATATCAGTTCTTCGTTGCATTTGATCTATCTCGTGCCCACGTTCTATTTGTATAATAGAAGGTGGATAATTTAGATGTTGGGTCAAGTAATTTAAACAGTGTTGGCGCACCCATTCTTCAGGTGTTAACGCTCTATATTTTTTTGCAATCCCATCATAAATGAAAAGTTTTCCATCCTTTTGCGTTAATTTATACTCAAATTCAGGAAAGAGCAATTGCAGTTCTGCCGACGGGCGCATAGTTTTTAGCCAACGAAAGGACTAAATTAAGCTATTTGTTGATTATTTACATTACACCTAATCAAAATATGAAGACGAAAGAAGAGATTGTACAGAATTGGTTGCCACGTTACACGGGTACGCCCATTGAATCATTTGGCCAATATATTTTATTGACAAATTTTAAAAATTACGTGGACATGTTTGCCGCCAAATACCAGGTTGACATATTCGGGCAAGATCGTCCCATGCAAACAGCCACAGCAAATAATATTACGATTATAAATTTTGGTATGGGTTCTCCCATGGCCGCAACGGTAATGGATATTCTTTCAGCCATTAGTCCTAAGGCTGTTTTGTTTTTAGGTAAGTGTGGTGGATTAAAGAAAAATCTAAATTTAGGTGATTTGATTTTACCCATTGCGGCAGTTCGCGGGGAGGGAACTTCAGATGAGTATATGCCTAAAGAAGTGCCTGCTTTGCCTTCATTTCGTTTGCAGCGCGCAGTTTCTTCGATGATCAAAAAGCACGAGTTAGACTACTGGACGGGCTTGATTTATACCACCAATCGACGCGTTTGGGAACACGATGAGGTATTCAAAACATATTTATCTGACATTCGTGCAATGGGAATTGACATGGAAACGGCGACCATTTTTACGGTAGGTTTTGTCAATAAAATCCCGCACGGAGCGTTGTTATTGGTATCCGATAATCCAATGACGCCTGATGGTGTAAAAACAGAAGCCTCTGATCGGAAAGTGACGACTAGTTATGTTGAATCACATTTGCAGATTGGGATAGATTCATTGATTGAACTGGCTAGTTCAGGTGAATCCGTGAAGCATTTAAGGTTCGATTAATTACAGTGATCGCGGATAACCTGATACGCTTGATTAAATCCTAATTCGCCAGACTTACTTAAATCAAGGCAACCTGAGGAATCTCCTAGGGCTAATTTGATGATTCCTCTAACGTAATAGGCTTCGGCATATTTAGGATTCAACTTAATGGCATTCGAACAATCTTGGATTGCATTGCGTTGATCTCCTAGGGAAGATTTGGCTACACCTCTAAAGTAATAGGCTTCCGCGTAGATTGGATTCAATGAAATTGCTCGGTTATAATCGTCCATTGCTTGTTTTGAATCACCAGACTTTGCTTTGGCAACACCGCGGTTGAAGTATACTTCTGCACGCTCGGTGCTAAATGGTGAAATTTTAACTTTATCAGGCACGCCATTGCGAAGTTCATCCAAAAGCACTTTCGTCATTTTGGTGTCATACATAATTTTGGCATTTTCATTATTCCCTAGGTCTGCTGATTTGCTGTAATCCTCGATCGCACCCCGTTGATCACCTAACTTGGCCTTAACAAATGCACGTCCATAATAGGCTTCCACTTTAACGGGATCCATTTCAATCGCTTTGGAAAAGTCCTCAAGCGCGCCTTTTTCGCCATTTTCTCCACGGAAATTCTCTAGTTGTGTTTTGCAAAATCCGGCAAAATAGTAGTCGTCTGCATTATCAGGACTTAATTTGATGGCTTCACCATAATCCTTTAATGCTAAGGCGTAATCTGTTAATTGCATTTTCGCAAATGCCCGATTAGAGAAATATCCGGAGCGTTTAGGGCTTAATTCAATCGCTTTATCAAAGTCCTCGATGCTCCCTTTAAAATCTAGTAATTTCGATTTTGCTTCCCCTCTCGCTGCTAAACCGGGTGCATATTCCGGGTTTAATTCAAGTGATTTGTTGAAATCAGAGAGTCCTCCGCGGAAGTTTGCTAGCTTCATTTTTGAAACACCACGGCTATAATAAGCAGTTGCTTCCAAGGGATTTAACCGAATAGCTTCATTATAGTCTTGTATGGCTACTTTATGATTTTCCTGCTTGCTATAGCTTTGTCCACGGGCAATAAACGCTTCAAAATACGTGGGCTTTAACTCAATCGCTTTATCAAAATCCAAGATTGCCCCGCGGAAATCTTTCAAGTTATATTTAGCGAAACCGCGATTGTAAAATGCGATTGGGTTTGGGTTGGCCGTATTTTTTTCAATTTCTAAGCTAAAATTGCGAAGGGCATCCGCATAGTTTCCTGTTTTATTTTGGGTAAGCCCCAACTCCAAATAATCAACGGTTTCTTGCGCAAACAAAGATGTTTGAAGGCAGGTGAACACAAGGATAGCAAGTAGAAATTTGATTTTCATAAATAATTTTTTTGTAAAAATAAGGGAAATCAGCGGCTCAAGAAAACTTGCGTGAAACCAAAAACTAAAATTAGTAATAAGGTGCGTAACGCGGTTTTCTTTAAATAGGGGTCTATTTCAGCCGGTGTCATTTTTTCGTTGAGTTCGCGGATCATTAAGATGATGGGATAATAGCCCAAGAACAAAACTAAATTCTGGTTTTTATGAACAGGTAAGGACTGAAATAAGGGATACATGGCGAAGCAGATAACGCCTACGAACAAAAGAGCCTTTTGATAATAGAAACCAAATGTTTTTCCGATGCGTACTGGAATGGAATTTTTTCCCGATTTGCGGTCGTTTTCTAAGTCGCGTAGGTTATTTAAGTTAAGAACAGCAACAGATAAAAGTCCACATCCACTGGCTGGAAGTAGGGTAGCTAATTCGAACACATGTGTGTGCAGGAAATAGGTTCCGATGGTCCCGGTTAATCCAAAAAATAGGAATACCGACAAGTCTCCAAGACCCATGTAACCGTAAGGACGTTTTCCTACGGTGTAGGCAATCGCAGCTGCGATACAGGCAAGGCCTAATCCCAAGAATCCAATCCATGTTTGGAGTGATGCGTTTTGCAGGCCAACGGCCAATAAACAAATACCGAGGATAAATGAAATAACCGCCGTGATGCGTACGGCGAATTGCATTTCGGCCTGGCTAATTTTGCCAGTTTGAACGGCACGCAGGGCAACTTTGCGGTCCTGGGTATCAATTCCATTGTTGAAATCGCCTAAGTCATTCGCGAAGTTTGATAGAATTTGTAAGGCTAATGTTGTTAATACAGCCAAAATAGCAATCGCCCAGTGAAATGATCCCTGAGCGAATGCTAAAAAATTACCTAATAAGATGCTAGACACAGCTAGCGGTAAGGTTCGCGGTCGAGCCGCTTCCACCCATCTATTCATTTTTATTTTTTTAATGCTTCAATAAATTCAGGGCTGGTTGGCTTAACACCCGAAGCAAAGAAATTGGCTAATTCACCTTTTTCATTGATGATGTATTTGCAGAAGTTCCAGCTTGGTTCTTTTTCGTTCCAACCGTTCTGAGATTTATCTGTTAACCATTGGTATAGATCACATTTTGCTGAACCTTTGACCACAACTTTTTCCATCATTTGGAAAGAAACGCCATAGTTTAGTTGGCA
Source organism: uncultured Cytophagaceae bacterium (assembly GCA_903898715.1). GTDB lineage: Bacteria > Bacteroidota > Bacteroidia > Cytophagales > Spirosomataceae > Aquirufa > Aquirufa avitistagni. The sequence continues at coordinate 53,280 of CAIUGL010000077.1, read as the reverse complement.
AAATGAAGCAATTTCTGAATTGCTACCAGGCTCTTGTCCGCCAAATTCATTAGCTGGGAAACCTAAAATAACTACATCTTTGTTCGCTTTGTGGAATTTCTCCCAGTCTGCATATTGTGGTGTATATCCACATTTCGATGCCGTATTTAACACGATGATTTTTTTACCTTTAAATTGACTGAAGTCAATTTCCTTGCCATCAATTCCTTTCATTTTGAATGAGTGGAAATTTTTGCCGGCAACTGCAACTGTGTTTTCTGGTCTTGATTTAGCCATGTTTTGGGTAAATGGTAAGGCTAACGCCGTTAATAGTGATCCGATTTTCATAAGGCCTACGATCATAATACTAATGATTAAAATGGTGAAAATTAGTTTTTTACGTTTCATTTACATCCGTTCTGGGACGATTACTCCTAATAACTTCGCGGCTTGCTGAATTGTTTTGCCGGTTAGCTCCACTAAAGATAAGCGAATCTTTTGTTTCGTTTCATCTTCTTCATTAATGATGCTCAATTCATTGTAAAATTTATTGAATTCCTTTGCCAAATCATACACGTATTGTGCGATGACCGAAGGAGCTAATTGCGTAGCCGCTTCTTCAATTTTCAATTTATATTGAGCAACTAAATAGACTAATTCTTTTTCGGCAGCCGCTAGGGTAATTGATGGGCCAACTGCCCAAGTTGTGTTCAGGTTCAATTCGGTCGCTTTGCGAATAATTGATTTGATGCGGGCATGTGTATATTGGATAAATGGCCCCGTATTCCCTTGAAAATCAATGGATTCTGCCGGATTAAATAGCATGCGTTTTTTAGGATCTACTTTCAATAAGAAATATTTCAGCGCTCCCATGCCCAATTGGTTAAATAAAGCATTTGATTCTTCGTCCGAAAACCCGTCTATTTTCCCAAGTTCCAAGGTGCGGTCTTTGGCCGTTTGCACCATCTCAGCCATCAAATCATCAGCATCCACAACCGTGCCCTCTCTTGACTTCATTTTTCCGCTAGGCAAATCAACCATCCCATAAGAAAGGTGGAAATTACCAGTGGAGAATGGTTTATTCAATTTTTTTAGAATGTGGAAAAGCACTTCGAAATGATAGTCTTGTTCGTTACCAACGACATAAATAGACTGTTTAGCGCCAAAATCACCGTATTTTAACTGGGCCGTCCCCATGTCCTGAGTGATATATACGGAAGTTCCATCTTTACGCAAGACTAGTTTTTCATCCAGCCCTTCTGCTTCTAAATTAATCCAAACAGAACCGTCTGGTTTTTTATAGAATACACCTTGGTCCAGGCCTTCGTCGACCAATTGTTTTCCTAATAAATAGGTATTTGATTCGCGGTAAATTTTGTCAAAATCAACACCCATTTGTGCGTATGATTTCTCGAAACCGGCAAAAACCCACGAATTCATACGTTCCCAGAGTGCGAGTACCTCCGGGTCTTGTTGTTCCCAAGCAAGTAACATGGCCTGCGCTTGCACTAGGATTGGAGCTTCTGCCTTTGCTTGGTCTTCTGTTTTGCCGGCTTTTTTAAGCGTTTCAATTTCTTCTTTGTAGGCTTTGTCAAAAGCTACATAATATTTACCCACCAGGTGGTCACCTTTTGTACCACTTGATTCAGGCGTTTCTCCTTGGCCAAATAATTGGTAAGCGAGCATCGACTTGCAAATATGAATACCTCGGTCATTGACCAAATTGGTTTTAATGACTTCATAACCAGCCGCTTGCATGATTTGCGCGACGGAATAACCAAGGAAATTATTGCGTAAATGGCCTAAGTGTAAAGGCTTGTTGGTATTAGGAGAGGAATATTCAATCAATACGGTCTCCTTTTTAGGAGCCAATTGGAACGCTTGGGTGTCCGCCAAGCTTTCCGCCAAAATAGATACCCAGGTTTCTTCTGTTAAACTTAAATTCAAGAATCCTTGTACCACTTGAAAACCACTAACCAGGTTGTTATTGGCCTGCACAAATTCACCTAATTTTTGTGCGATCATGGGCGGTGCCATGCCTGCTTGTTTGGTGTAGGGAAAAACGACGAATGTGTAGGTGCCTTCAAACTCCTTCTTTGTCTCTTGTAAGCTTAGATCACTAGCTTCAATAGCGAACAATTGACGAAGGCCAAGGCTGATACTTGCACATAGGGAATTTTGAATTTGCAACATATTTAAATCAAATAGCGTGTTGATTTTGAAACCGCAAAGGTAGCCAATTACGGGTAAACATTGCTACCTTTGTGCCCATTATGCAAAATCTGTATCAAGATGCCATTGCATCGTTAAAAGCTGGAGGAGTAATTTTATATCCCACGGATACCATTTGGGGTATGGGTTGTGATGTGGGTCATGATGCTGCGATTGAGAAAATTTGGCAAATTAAACAACGGCCTGCAGAGAAAGGATTGATTGTTTTAATATCAAAAATTGAACAATTAAGCGAGTATGTGGAGGTGGTGCCAGAAATTGCCTGGGATTTGGTTGAGTTTGCGGAGGATCCATTGACCGTTATTTATCCCAAAGGGAAAAATGTATCGAAACATTTATTGGGTCCTGATGGCTCTATTGCTATACGGTTGCTGAAAGATGAGTTTTGTAAGGGCCTGGTGTATCGCTATCAGCGGGCAATTGTTTCTACTTCGGCCAATATATCTGGGAGTCCATCACCGATTGATTTTGCGTCAATTTCAACGGAAATAAAAGATCAGGTTGATTTTATATTACAAGCTCCTCAGGCGAAGCAAGCAGGTACTAAGCCCTCAAAAATAGTCAAATTAGGGCTTGGGGGCGAATTTTCAATGATTAGATCGTAAGTATGCAGGGATTAGCCATCATCGAGGAAGGTATATTTAAACGGATTGGACAAGCGGCAGATCGATTGAACATCGATGCGTATGTGGTAGGAGGTTATGTGAGAGACCATATATTAGGTCGGCCATGTAAGGATATCGACATTGTTTGTATTGGTTCCGGTATTGAACTCGCTGAGCAAGTTGCTCGGGAGTTTGAATTGCCTGATCACGCAGTGTCTATATTTAAGAATTTTGGTACGGCGATGTTAAAGGTAGATGATTGGGAGCTTGAGTTTGTGGGTGCCCGAAAAGAGTCCTATCAGCGCGATTCGCGCAAACCGCTCGTCATGGAAGGCACATTAGCGGATGATCAAAATCGGCGTGACTTCACCATCAATGCGTTAGCCGTTCAATTGAATGAGGCTAATTGGGGACATTTACTTGATCCATTTGGCGGTATAGCGGATATTGAGGCTAAATGCATTCGAACTCCTTTGGCGCCTGGCATTACGTTTTCGGATGATCCCTTACGTATGATGCGCGCCATTCGCTTTGCAAGTCAATTAGGCTTTGATATTTTACCGGAGACTTTTGATGCACTTCAAACAGAGAAAGATCGTTTGTCGATTATCTCTATGGAGCGCATTACAGATGAATTGAACAAGATTATTTTATGTCAAAAGCCTTCATACGGCTTTTTGTTATTAGATGCCTGTGGGATTTTACCGCTTATTTTTCCTGAATTCATGAAATTGAAGGGGGTGGATACAGAGGATGGAAAGGGTCACAAGGATAATTTTTACCATACACTTCAAGTGCTGGATAATATTGCCTTACATACCAATGACTTGTGGTGGCGTTGGGCGGCGATTTTGCATGATATTGCGAAACCTCAAACAAAACGTTTTGTGCAGGGGAAAGGCTGGACGTTTCATGGCCATGAAGAAATGGGAGCACGACAGGTTCCTGCGATATTTAAGCGCTTCAAATTGCCTTTGAACGAAAAAATGAAGTTGGTGCAAAAATTAGTCCGTTTACACCTTAGACCCATTGCACTCTCCAAAGAAGAAATTACTGATTCCGCTTTACGCCGTTTATTGTTCGAAGCAGGGGAGGAGTTGGAGGCTTTAATGACACTTTGCAGGGCTGACATTACCTCAAAAAACGGGGATAAAGTCAAACGGTATTTACGAAATTTCGATATCGTCGAGTTGAAATTGAAAGAAGTTGAAGCGAGCGATTCATTACGAAATTTCCAGCCTGTTATTACGGGAGAGATCATTATGCACGTGTTTGATTTAGGACCCGGCAAAGAAATTGGTCAAATTAAAGTCACTATTCGCGAAGCGATTTTAGAAGGTCATATCCGAAATGACTTAGCTTCAGGATGGGATCTACTTGTGCGTGAAGGTGCCAAATTAGGTTTAAGCCCTGTGGTTTCATTGGATGAGTTCCTAAATTTATAAGTCAACTGATTTTTATAATCAGTTTTTTCGCTTTGATGCCTGCTAGATTCGTGTAGATTTGTTTTTATCCAAATCGAAGATGTCCCAGCTACTCATTAACCTACGAACTTTACGGGAAGAACGCCACATTTCGCAAGAGGCCGTTGCATTTAATTTAAAAATCACGCAAAGTACGTATGCTAAAATTGAGGCGGGAAAAACCAAATTAAGCGTAGAGAGATTGCAAGCAATTGCCGATTATTTTAAGGTGGATGTTCGGGAGTTAATGTAAGCAGCCAACTTATGAGTTGGCTGCTTGAAATTCCATCAATACTTGGTGAATTTTTTCACTCACAGATTTAATTCCTTCGGTAAGGATACTAGGTAAATCCATCGCCAACGTTTCGTGTGCCACTTCCGGCAAGATATACAGTTTCGTTATTTCGAAATGACCATTAATCGTTAATTCGATTGTTTGGTTTTTGTTTGTATGTGTTTCTGAAATCAATTGTTTTTGATGATTGATTTTAGCCTGTAGTTCACGGATCGGATCTTGATTCATCTTATTTAGCTAGTGTTTTTAATTCATCTGAAAAGGAAATCAAATCTCTAATGACGCCAATGGCCCAATTGAATCCCTCTTCAAAGCCTGATTTGAAATCAGACCACCAATTTCCTCCGGAGATTTCATGCATCTCCTGCTGACTCAATTCGAGTCTATTGAATTTTTCTAGTTCCATGTTATGTTCGATTATACGATGCGTTAAAGTGCTAAGATGACGGCAGCACCACCAATTAAATAGACAATAGCGACAACGGCTAAAACGCCACAGATTATGCCAACTACCTCCCAAAAACCTCCTGCTTCGATGTGCATTTGTTCATGCCAACTAAGTTCATAGTTGCTAAAATTATCTAGGGTAATCCAGTCATTTTTCATTGATTTTCATGTTTAAAGGTGAATTTGATTTGCGTCGCGATGGCAGTATAAAAGTAGCGGGGTCACCTGTAAATGCTCATTCAAATTATGACTTGTTCATTCTGTATTTGACTGAAAAACTGATAAAAAAAAAGGCTCCCGAAGGAGCCTTTTGAAAACGATACTACATTCGATTACATGCGAATAAATAGTTTTTCTTTGGCATAACGCACTTTTTTAGCCTTAGCCATGAAGTCTGCATCTGCATCACGTTCGCCTACTGCGAGCATCAATACAGAGTGTAAGCCTTGAGAAGCTAAATCTAACAATTCATCCAATTTAGCAGGCATAAATCCTTCCATAGGAGTTGAATCAATCTGTAATTCAGCAGCAGCTGCCAGGGCAGTACCCATAGCTAAATAGACTTGGCGATCAGCCCAATTCGCTTGTGCTGCTGGAGTAAGTCTTAACATACTTCCTGCAATTGCACCACGGTAATCCGCTAATGCTTCCAAAGGAGCGTTGCGTGTCTCCGAAACCAATTGAATAAATGAATCGATTTTTTCCTCTGTCACTTCGTTCCATGCGGCAAAAACCAATAGATGCGAAGATTCCGTTACTTGCGGTTGGCCATACGCTATCGGTTGAATCTGTGCCCGTAATTCGGGGTTCTCAATAACAAAAATGTGATAGGGCTGTAAACCAAAACCAGATGCTGAAAGGCGGATTGCATCTAATAAGCTTTCAATTTTTTCGGCTGAAACCTTATTTCCATTCATGCGCTTGGCTGCATATCGCCAAGATAAATCATTAATTAAAGACATATTGTTGATTTTAAAGTAAAAAATAAGCCGAGGATTACTTAGTAACCCTCGGCTTGAAAGCGGATTGAATTACTCGCTAACTAAAGAAACAACTAATTTGAAATCATCCATGATCGCCTTGTCGCCAATTGAATCAAAGAATTTTTTCGAACCATATTGGATATTGTAATCCGTACGGTCAATCGTGATTGATGCTTTAGCAGCTACCTTTCCTCCTTTTACTGAAATTTCAGCTGGGAAAGAAATAGATTTTGTGATCCCTTTGATTGTCAAATTTCCAGTGATTTGGTTACCTGCGATTTTTGTGATCACAAAAGTAGCCGTTGGGAATTTCTCCACTTCAAAAAAGTCTCCTGAAGAAATGTGACCGATGAACTTTTGGTTGTAGTTAGGATCTGTAATGTCTAATGCCTTGATTGTTTTCAAATCAATTGTGAAGTTACCGCCAACTAATTTGTTGCCATCTACATTCAAAGCGCCTGCAGAGATTGCTACAGTTCCGTTGTGCTTACCAGTTACTTTTTCTGCATACCAAGCGATTGAGCTAGATGCTGCGTTAACTTTTACAGGTTTTGGTGCTGCAAAAGAAGAGATGCTCATCACAAGAGCGGCTAAAACTAGGCTTACTTTTTTCATTTTATTTATTGTTTAATTGTTAGTAAATACGTGTCTAAATTCATCCAAGAGTTCATTCAATGTGTCCATTTTTTCTTGGTCAATTCTTTGGAAGTTCTTTTCCCATTCCAGTTGAATCTGATCAATTTCTTCCAATAAGGTTAAGCCAGCAGGCAAAATAATCACATCAACAGCCCGACGGTCTTGTGGACATTCTCGTCTTAGAACTAATTTCTTTTCTAAAAGTTTATCGACAAGGCGCGAAGCATTTGACATTTTGTCCAACATGCGTTCCGTGATACCTAAAACGGTTATGGGATTATTTTGTTGTCCCCGTAAAATACGGAGCACATTGTATTGTTGAGGAGTCAAGCCAAAAGGTTTTAATAAATCGTGCGTTTGTTGCATCATCCAGTTGCCTGTATAGATGATATTTACAACCGCCTTGCCTGTAAGCGTATTAAATTTGCTTTGTTTTAAATCCTCCGAAATTCCCATTCTTGAAATTTGATGTTGCAAAATTAAATGTAATTACATTAAATGCAAATGTTTTTAAAATTTCTTTTTAATAACGTCTGATTAAATCTTATTTTTGAACATGCATGATTCATTTAGCCTTCAATTACCTTTTATACTCGCATCAAATTCCCCACGTAGAAAAGAGATTTTGACCCAAGCCGGTTTTCAATTCGCTGTCTTGCCGTCAGATGTGGATGAGTCATTTTCTGCTGATATTCCCCCACAACAAGTTCCGGTTATGTTAGCCGAGCGTAAAGCTCAAGCGCTCATCGAAAGCTGTGGAAATTCATTAGTGCTAGCTGCGGATACGGTGGTGATATTGGAAAATGAAATTTTGAATAAGCCTGCCGACAAGCAAGATGCGTTGCGGATGCTTCAAAAATTATCTGGAAAAACACATGAAGTAGTTACTGGAATCGCTTTGGCGAGTCCTAATGGATTGGTTACCGCGTCGGATTCTGCTTGGGTACGTTTTCGGGAATTGGCCGATTGGGAGATGGAATGGTATGTGCGCGGAGGGGCTTCGCTAGATAAAGCAGGCGCCTACGGTGTTCAAGATTTTATTGGCATGGCCGGCATTGAAAAATTAGAAGGTTCCTTCTATACCGTCATGGGATTGCCTATTTACCATGTATACCAATTACTCAAGCCTTTTATTCTTGAGTCAAAGCAAATGCCACTAGGAATTTAGATGGAGAAACTTTCGCCACAACCGCAGGTGCGCGAAGCATTTGGATTTTTAAATTGAAAACCTTTTCCATTTAATCCATCCGAGAAATCAAGTTCTGTTCCTGCCAAATACAAGATAGATTTTTTGTCCACCATGATTTTAACTCCCTTGTCCTCAAAAATGGCATCATTGTCCTGAGGCGCTGATGCGAAATCCAAATTGTACATTAATCCTGAACAACCACCACCCTCAACTGCTACGCGAATGTTGAAATCAGTTGTTAATCCTTCTTTTTGACGCAATTCCTTAATGCGGTCCGCTGCCAATTCTGATATCGTGATCATGTGTATCTCGTTTAAATTTCGACACAAATATAGATAAAATTTGGAATTATTTTGCCTTTATTTAGAGTGAATCTAAATAAAGTATGGTTTCGTAAAATTTATGGTTTTAATTTTGCAGTCAACTACCATTTCAAAAACAAACGTATGCTGTCAATTACGAATTTACATGCGCAAATCGGCGAGAAAGAAATTCTACGAGGAATTAATTTAGAAGTTAAAGCAGGAGAGGTTCATGCGATCATGGGTCCAAATGGATCTGGAAAGTCGACATTAGCTTCCGTACTAGCAGGTCGGGAAGATTATGAAGTTACTTCGGGTTCTGTCTCATTTTTTGGGAAAGATTTACTCGATTTAGCTCCAGAAGAACGTGCTGCAGAAGGCGTATTCTTAGCTTTTCAATATCCTGTTGAAATTCCAGGTGTTTCTACGACCAACTTTATGAAGTCGGCAGTCAATGAAATCCGTAAATATCGCGGTGAAGAACCTTTGGATGCCGTTCAGTTTTTGAAAATGTTTAAAGAGAAAATGGCTTATGTCAATATTGACCAGTCATTATTGTCTCGTTCGTTGAATGAAGGTTTTTCAGGAGGGGAGAAGAAGCGTAATGAGATTTTCCAAATGGCCGTTTTAGCACCTAAATTGGCAATTTTGGATGAAACTGACTCTGGTTTGGACATCGATGCCTTGCGTATTGTTGCCGAAGGAGTGAATAAATTGAAAAGTCCAGATAATGCCACGATTGTCGTGACACACTACCAGCGTTTATTAGATTACATCGTTCCTGATTACGTGCACGTGTTATACAAAGGGCGTATTGTGAAATCAGGTACCAAAGAATTGGCACTTGAACTAGAGGAAAAAGGTTACGATTGGATTATTTCAGCATTAGTAGACTAGGTTATGGCCACAGATACATTAGTAACTATTTCACTTCCGAAAGAAAAACAATCTTCATTGGATCGTTTTTTAGCTAAAGGTTTTCCAACCAATAAATGGGAAGAATGGAAATATACCTCATTGAAATCGCTGAATGATATTGAGTGGAACTGGAATACTTCAGAGCAGTCAGTTAATTCAGCCGCATTAGCACTAGAAAATACCGTTGAGATTCAAACCCAAAACGGAAAAATGACGCTACTAGGTTCATTGCCTACTGGAGTTGAATATCTTGATTTTGCTAGTTTTGCTGCGCAGAATCCTGAATTTATACGGACGTTCAATGAACGCAATCCTATTTTGGATCAAAATTCATTGTATGATTTGAATGATGCATTAGCAAGTTCTCATCAAGTCATTTGGGTTAAAAAAGGTGTGAAGCTCGATAAACCAATCTTACATACGTATTTCGCCTCCGTTAGTATCGCCTCTGCGATTCAAATCAAATTATTGATTTACTTGGAAGAAGGTGCATCCTTAACTTGGGTAGATGATTTAGCTTCATCGGAAGATTCAAAATCAATTTTATCTAACTATGTGCAGGAAATTTGGGTATCCCAAAATGCACATTTGACTTTTGTTAAAACACAGGATTTCGGTCTATCCACTACGCATGTGGATCATACGTTTATCAATCAAGAGGACCAAAGTTTAGTGGACATGTTTACCTTTTCACTGAATGGAGGTTTGATTCGTAATAATTTACATTTCTATGTAGATGGAGAACAGGTCGTTTCGAACTTGAATGGTTTATATGTGCCTGGCAATAATCAACTGGTGGATTCTCACACGGTTGTAGATCACCGCATGCCGAATTCCGAATCGAATGAATTGTACAAAGGTGTTTTACTCGGAAATTCAACGGGTGTGTTTAATGGAAAAATATTTGTTCGTCCTGACGCACAAAAAACTAATGCATTCCAATCGTGTAAGAACGTGTTGGCTTCCGATAAGGCAACCATGAACACCAAACCTCAATTAGAAATTTGGGCAGACGATGTTAAATGTTCCCATGGAACGACAACTGGCCAACTGAGTGATGAGGCATTATTTTACATGCAATCACGTGGTATTTCACAAGATGCAGCCAAGACATTGTTAATGCTGGCTTTTGTTCAGCAAGTCATAGATAAGGTTGAGATTCCTGCATTAAAAGAATCAATTTCTAATCGCGTAGTCGCTAAAATACAACAAGCCTTAGGCGTGTAATCATGGCAGAAAAACTAGATCTTAATCTTATTCGGAAGGATTTCCCCATTTTAGACCAACAGGTCAATGGATCTCCTTTGGTCTATTTTGACAATGCAGCTACGACGCAAAAGCCACAAGTAGTGATAGATGCGTTAAATCGTTATTACACCCAGGATAATGCCAATATTCACCGAGGATTACATACGTTAGCTGAACGGGCTACGACGGGCTATGAATTAACGCGTACGAAGTTGAAAGACTTTTTACATGCGCCATCTACAGATCAAATCATATTTACTTCAGGTACCACTGCCGGAATTAATTTAGTCGCTCAGACGTATGGCCGTGCTAATTTTACCGCCGGAGATGTCATCTTAGTTTCAAATTTAGAACATCATTCCAATATCGTTCCTTGGCAAATGATTGCGCAAGAAACGGGAGCGGAGGTTCAAGTGATTCCAGTAGATGAATTAGGCGTACTCGATATGGTGGCCTATCAATCTCTTTTAACTGATCGTGTGAAGTTGGTTGCTGTAAATCACGTATCCAATGCCATCGGGACAATCAATCCGATCAAGCAAATGATCGATTGGGCACACCGAGTAGGAGCGAAGGTTTTGATTGATGGCGCGCAATCTGTTGCGCATTTTGATATTGATGTACAGGCATTGGATTTAGATTTCTTTGTGTTTTCGGCACATAAACTTTTTGGGCCAACGGGCGTTGGAGTTTTATTTGGTAAGCGTGAGCTTTTGGAAACCATGCCACCGTACCAAGGAGGAGGAGAAATGATCAAAGAGGTGAGCTTTTCAGGAACGACCTATAATGAATTACCGTACAAGTTTGAGGCTGGAACGCCAAATATTGCAGATGTTTATGCCTTCGGATTTGCTTTAGATTACCTAGCATCCTTGCCTAAAAATGCGGTCTGGGAGCAAGAAAAAGCATTGTTGGACTATGCCACTGAACAATTAAGTCAAATTGACGGTTTACGTATCGTTGGTCAAGCACCGGAGAAAATCGCAGTCGTAAGTTTTGTGATTGATGGTGTGCATCCACAGGATATCGGTGTTTTGTTAGATAAATTTGGTGTGGCTATTCGAACTGGACATCATTGTGCACAGCCATTAATGGCGCGTTATGATTTAGTAGGAACTTGCCGTGCTTCTTTTGCGTTTTACAATACCAAAGAAGAAATTGATCTATTTGTGAAGGCGCTGAAGCGCTGTTTAATGATGTTATCGTAATATGAGCATGATCAATCAAACCCAAGATGAATTAATTGAAGAGTTTGGTCTTTTTGATGACTGGGCTGATAAATACGAGTATTTGATTGATTTAGGTAAAAAGCTTTTACCTATGTCGGAATCATTTAAGACAGAAGATAATGTCATTAAAGGATGCCAAAGCAAGGTTTGGTTACATGCGGAGAAGCAAGGCGATCTCGTTGTTTTTCAGGCAGATTCTGAGGCGATTATCGTGAAAGGAATGATTAGCATGTTGATACGTGTTTTATCGAATCATACGCCAGAAGAAATTATTAAAGCTGATTTATATTTCATTGATCAGATTGGTATGAGTCAGCATTTGGCACAAACCAGATCAAATGGATTGGTGGCGATGGTTAAACAAATGAAGAATTACGCAGTAGCATTTAGTGCGATTGCATAAGCAGATATGAGTATGACGGAAGCAGAATTAAAAGAGGAAGTTGTCAAGGCGATCAAAACCGTCTATGACCCCGAAATACCAGTTGATGTATATGAACTCGGATTAATCTATGAAATCAAGATTTTTCCTGTGAATAATGTCTATATCCTGATGACCTTAACATCACCATCTTGTCCATCAGCGGAGAGTATTCCGGTGGATATCGAGAAAGCGGTTCGCGAAGTGGAAGGTATTGCAGAGGTTTCTGTGGAACTAACATTCGATCCGCCATATTCCCAAGATATGATGTCAGAAGTTGCCAAGTTGGAACTTGGATTTATGTAAGTGTGTTTTAAAAACTAAAAATTAGAAATATATGTATCCAGAACATTTAGTACATCCTATGCGGATGGATATCGTTGAAGGTGGATTTCAAGAGTTGAAATCAGCATCTGACGTTGTTGATACGATGGCTAAGCCAGGTACAACGTTATTATTTATCAATTCAGTTTGTGGTTGTTCAGCTTCTACTGCTCGTCCAGGAGTTAAAGCGGCGGTTTCAGCTTCGGCAAAAAAGCCAACGAATCTAGCAACTGTTTTTGCGGGTGTAGATCAAGAATCCACTCAAAAAGCACGTGAGTATACTTTGCCATATCCTCCATCATCTCCATCAATTGCCTTATTCAAGGATGGTGAGTTAGTTCACTTTGTTGAGCGTCATCACATTGAAGGTCGTTCGGCTGCTTTAATCGCGCAACATTTAGAGGGCGTTTTTGAAGAGTATTGTTAATAAAAAAAAGGAGCTTTAGGGCTCCTTTTTTGTTTGTAAAGAGCCGTTCATTGAACGGCTCTTCTTGTTTTATTGCTTTGGTGCTCCACCCACAGCTCCTGATTCAGAAGGTGTGTTCTTTGCTTTTTCTGCCATTTTCTTAGCAGCTCCTTCATAGTCACCGGCTTTGATGAATGACATTTTTGTCAAGTCAATCGTCTTACGGATGGCCTCTGTGATTTGTTCTGAAGTTAAGTTCTTGACTTTGTTTTCCAAGTCTTCAGACCACTTCATGTTTCTATTTAGGTAAATATTCGAGTTCAAAGTTCCTACTAAAGCATTGTCTTGCGAGCGCGTAACTTGCTTTGATTGCAACCATGATTTCTTCGCTTCATCGATTTCCTTCTGAGTAAAACCTTCTTTTAGCGCTTTTTCGATTTCCTCTTTAAATGCAGCTTCTAACTTCGCTACATTTTCTGGAGCATAAATCGCATAACCGATAAACGCACCTGATTGATCAAGTGGACTTGCAACAAATTGCGAACCTACACCATAGGATAAACCATCTTTTTGACGAATACGATTCATTAAGCGTGAACTCAATCCACTACCACCACCTAACATGTAATTACTTAATTCCATAGCAGCATAATTCGGATCAGAATCATTCATCTTGAGCGGTTGGTAAGCTAAGAAAAACGCATTTGCTTTATCTGGTGTTTCAATTGATTTTACCTGACCCATACCATCTTTGAATTTATCTTCAATGCGTTTGTAAGGCTTAGGTGATTTCCAATCAGCAAATTCAGTTTTAATTAAGGCCTTGACAGCCGCTTCATCAAAATCGCCTACAACAGAGAACGTTGCGTTTGAAGCACCATAGAATCCTTTGTAGAAAGCAATAGCTTCTTCTAACTTCGCGTTTGAATAACGCTCTGTTTGTTCTGCCATAGTTGGCTGGTAACGCACATCATTTTTCGCATAATGTCCTGATCTCCATTGTCCCAACACTTCGGATGCTTTTGCTTGAGGATCACTTTTCTGAGCTTCGATTTGCGTTAAATTTTCTTGCTTCAACTTCTCAAACTCATCAGCAGGGAACACAGGTTGCTTTAAAGCCTCCGCTACTAATTGCATGGCTGGAATCAAATTATCACGTGTAGTCTCGATAGAAACGTTCGCTTGGAAAGGTGAGCCTGAAATTGAAACACGTGCCTTTAGTTTATCCAATTCATCTTGGAACTGTTGACGTGTGTGTTTCGCTGTTCCTTTTGTCAACATGTCCGATGCTAAATCAGCGGCAGTTGAAGTTCCCAATAACGATTTTTCATCTCCAAAACGTAGGGTCATACGTGCATATACAGAGTTTCCACGTGTTTTCTTTGGTAATAATGCCAATGAAATACCTGCGATTTTCTCTGATTTTGTACGAGAATCAATGTTGCTTGGTGATGGATCAAATGCTTCTCCTTCCGCAACTGCAGCTTTGCCTTTGAAGTCCTTTAGGACCTCTGCAACATCTTTTGCTTCAGGAATTTCTGCGCGATCTGGTTTCTCCGTAGGATAGAAAATTCCCGACGTACGATTCGCTGATTTGAAATACTTCGCTGCAACACGTTGGATATCAGCGGCAGTAACTTTTTCTAATTGATTACGTGTATGGAATAATAATCTCCAATCTCCCTGAGCAATATACTCAGATAGACCTACACCCACACGTTGTGCATTATTCAACAACAATTCAATGTTCTTAATGCCTTTTGTTTTGATCCGATCAACCTCTTCTTGAGTTGGTGCTTTTTTCGCGAACTGCTCAATCGTCTCAATCATGATATTTTTGACTGAATCAACCGACTTGCTTTTTAAAACCTCAGCACCGAAATATACCAAACCAGGCTCTTTTAACTGAAAAGTAAAGCCAGATTGGCTTGATGCTTTCTTCGTGTCAATTAAAGCTTTGTACAAACGTCCTGATGGAGCATCTGTTAATAGGTCAACTAACACATCACAAGCTATAAAGTCAGGATGTAAACCAGATGGAATGTGATATGCCATACCTACTTGTTGGACATCACCCACGCGACGCAATGTAACTTCACGCTCTCCGTCTTGTGTAGGTTCAGCTGTGAAAGTTGGCGTTAAAACACGCTCTGGACGTGGAATTACTCCAAATTTCTCATTGATTAATTTCAATGTTTTTACCGGGTCAAATTTACCAGCCACTAATAATACCGCATTGTCTGGTTGGTAATACTTGCGGTAATATGCCTGTAAATTCTCGATAGGCACTTTTTCAATATCAGAGCGAGCTCCAATCGTCGAGTTACCGTAGTTATGCCATAAGAAAGCTGTTGAAACAATACGCTCCATCAAGACACTTCCTGGATCATTTTCGCCACTTTCAAATTCGTTACGAACTACAGTCATTTCTGTCTCTAATTCACTTTTTGAAATACGGGAATTGATCATACGATCAGCCTCCATATCCAATGCCCAATCTAGATTTTCGTCTGTGGATGCAAATGTTTCGAAGTAATTGGTTCGATCTAACCAGGTTGTGCCATTAAATTGAGCTCCATGATCGGAGATTTCTTTGGCAACTTCTTTGTGTTTTTCTTTTGTGCCCTTGAACACCATGTGTTCCAATAAGTGGGACATTCCTGTTTCACCATATCCTTCGTGGCGAGAACCCACTAAGTAGGTGATGTTAACCGTAATGGTTTGCTTGGAAGGGTCTGGAAATAATAAAACTTTGAGGCCATTGGCCAATTTGTATTCTGTGATTCCTTCAGCAGAAGTCACTTTTTCAGGGATAGGTAGCGATTTCGCTTTTTGTTGCGCAAATGCAGCACCTTGAAGTAGGAGGATCGCAAGACCCGTGTAAAACAATTTTTTCATTTTGTTAAATTTGAATAAGAAGCGAATTTACCAAAGCATTTCGTATCTCGAAAGTGATTTGGATGAGTGGTTAATTTCCTGTTCGGAAGGGTTTTATTTTTTGTACTGTTGGATTAACTTAAAAATAGCTTTTTGTGTTTCCAGATTAGGGAAATAATCAAAAATAAGCACGTGCTTATCATAATCTAAGACTAAACCTGTTTCTAAAAAATGGAAAGCTTCCTTGAATTGACCGGCTTTAATTAGAAAAATGGCCGATCGGTAGTATAATTCAGCCTCTTCCGGTAGTTCATCGATGGCCGACAACATGATATCGGCAGATTTCTCAAAATCCTCCAAATCATAATGCAACTGCGCCCATTTTACCCACGTGGGTGCAAAAAAGGAATCTAATTCAAGTGATTTTTGGTAGGCTTCATCTGCGGAGATTGTGTTGCCTAGGTAGGCTTCTACATCCGCTAAACCTGTCCAATAAAGTGGATTTACCTCATTGAGCTTAATTGCTTTCTTCAAGAAATGTAGCGACTCAAACCACTTATCTAATTCCGTCAAGCATACAGCTAATCCATAATATCCTTCATCCCAAAGTGGGTCAATTTTGACAGATTCTTTGTAAAAGGTTAGTGCTTCATCAAATTGACGCTGACGTTCTAAACTGGCCCCAAGGCAGCAATATAACTCTGGATTTGGGTCATCGTGTTGTAAGCATAGGCGGTAGGCCTCTTCGGCTTTGGCATATTCTTGCAGATTCATGAAGGTATTTCCCAAGTTGAATAGGGAAGACCCGAAGGTAGGTTCGATGGCCAATGAATATTCATAGGCATCAATGGCTTTTTCGTATTGTTTAAGCTTGGAATAGGCAATTCCTAAATTGTACCAAGCCGTAAATGAGAATGGATCAATGTCGATGAATTGCTTATAAAAGGGGATACTTTCTTCGATTTTGCCAATTTCATCTAGTGCGTTTGCAAGCTCCACCAGTGCACTTTCGTTCTCTGGGTTGAATTCCAATGCCTTTTTAAACATGTCTACCGCTTCACGCGGTTTAGGCCAATTCAGGTAACATAAGCCAATGCGAAAATACACTTCGTCTTTTTCCTCTGTCGCTTCAATGACGTTTAGAAATTGTTCAATCGCTGCTTCATGTTGTTTCAGTTGGCTTAACAAGGAACCTTTAACCAATTTAAGATCGGTGTCATTCGGGAATAATAGAATGGAATTTTCGATTAACTCCATGGCTTCCTCGGTGCGTTCGAGTTCCCCTAAGATTTGAGCTTTGAGGACTATGAGTTCTAAAGTATATGGGAAATGCAAAAGTCCAAGATCACATGCCTTGAGTCCTTCTTCGAAACGCGATTGTATGAAATAATGGTCCGCAATTTGCTCTAAAGTGTCCAGATCAAAGAATGAATTCTCTTCTTGCGCGAGCATTTTTTCAAACCTTTTTAGCGAAGATTGAATGTCTTCTCTGTTATCGTCGTATTCTGGATCAAGCATAAAGGACTGGCAAGTGGTTTGAAGCGAAATTACTTCCAATTTATTATTTATTTCTCAAGAATAAACGCGCAATAGGCCTAAATTTGTTCAAAAAAATAAATAGATGGCCTACACGCGTGCAGTGATTGATTTAGGAACAAACACCTTTCAGTTGTTGGTGGCTTCTTGTACGCAAGCCGATGCGCCCATGCAGATTCTAACTAACCTGCAGCGCCCCGTTCAATTGGGTAAAGGGGCCATGGAAGCTGGAGTCATTCAATCGGAAGCCGTGGATCGAGCCCAAATTGTTTTAGCTGAATTTATCGAGATAGCGGCAACTTATGGTTGTAAAGCCCATGAAATAACGGCTTTGGCAACGAGTATTTTACGCAATGCTACGAATGGGGCAGAAATAATGTCAGCATGGCAGCGCTCTTTGGGAATTCAGGTTGAACTAATTTCCGGATTACGTGAGGCGGATTTGATTTTTGAAGGGGTATTTCAATCCTTGCCACAACCTTGGGAGCGTCCCACTTTATTAATGGATATTGGAGGTGGAAGTGTCGAGTTTATTTTATTTCAAGGAGCTGAGGTTCATTTCAAAACGAGTTTAGAGTTGGGTGGATTAAAATTAAGGTCCTTGTTTAATGAGGAGGATTATTTTGACTTATCTATTAGAGAGGCTTGCATAGCTTATATAGATGAACATTTGCAGCCTTTATTTGCTGCATGTGCGGTTCAGGTACCTCAGGTACTTGTGGGTGCTGCAGGGGCATTCGAAACGATGTGGGATATTGAATATGCATTAAAAGGTGGAGTTGCTCATAAACAAGCCCGCGCCTTAGATATACCTTGTTTTTATGAGGTTAAGCAAGAAATAGAATGTCTGGTTCCAGATGCGCGGGTACGTTATCCAGGTATGCGCGAGTTCCGTGCAGGAATTTTTCCATATGCTAATTTATTGGTAGACCGGGTGTTGACTCATTTTGGGATGGAAGAAATGTGGATGTCAACAAACAGCCTGAAGGAGGGTTTTTGGTTTAGCCAACGGGATGAGGCGATAAAAAAGGGGAATATTTTTTGAAAAGTACAATAATATTGACCATCTTTAAGTTAATTATTTAACATTAAAAATTTCAACAAAGCTATATGTCTTCTCCATTGAATTTAATTTTGCAAGTCGAAGAATTTACAGTGCTAAGTTTATTAGAAAAAGGGGGATACGTGATGTATCCTATTTTGTTCTTGTTCACTGCAGCGCTGTTTTTGTTTATTGAGCGTTATTTGTATATCCGCAAGACCTCTCGAATCGACGAGAATTTCCTTCACAACATTAACGAATTATTGTTGGCCGGTAACATTCAAGGAGCCATTACCTATTGTAAAAATTCCAAATTCCCGATTGCTAATTTATTAGAGCGTGGTTTAGGTCGTTTAGGATCTCCGATTCGTGAGATTGAAGGGGCGATTGAGAATAAAGCGAAGCTTGAGATTTACAATATGGAAAAGAACTTAGGCATCTTGAGTTCGATTGCACGTATTGCTCCGATGTTTGGATTTTTGGGTACGGTAACGGGTATGATTCGTACATTCCATAATATCTCAACGTCAAATAAAATCGAAATTTCAACGATTGCTTCTGGTATCTACGAGAAGATGGTGACGTCAGCATCAGGTTTAATTGTGGGTATCATTGCTTATGTTATGTATACGCTTTTAACGACGATGATTGATCGTTCGATTAATAAGATGGAGATTGTGGCGATGGACTTTATTGACTTGTTGCACAAGCCAGCGAATAAAAAATAATTGACTTATGAATTTTAGAAAGCGCGAAAGAGAAGCATCGGAGGTTGAAACAGGCGCATTAGCTGATATTTTGTTTTTCCTCTTAATGTTTTTCCTGATGATATCGACTTTGGCTTCACCAGATGCTATTCGTCTGTTATTGCCAAAGGCTGACTCTACGAAAGTGACTCCTCCAGTGGTGGAATCAATTCGAGTTTCGGTAGATGCCAATAATAACTTTTTTATTGATGGAAGTGATCAGCCATTTGTGCTAGATCAAGTGGATGCACAATTGAAGGAAATTTTGAAGACGAAGAAAGCGAACTCATTGATTATTTCAATCGACAAATCGCGTTCCGTTCAAGATTTAACTGATGTATATGATTTAGCGGCTAAAAATAACCTGTCTATGGTTATGGCTGCGGAAAAGAAAAAATAGAAACTATGGGTGGCTTTGGAATCATTGCCCTCAAATCAATAGCCGTCTACGTGTTCATCGTGGCGGCTATTCGACTTTTTGGGAAAAAGGAATTTGCGCAATTATCTGTCGTAGACTTGGTATTTATTCTACTGATTTCTAATTCAGTTCAAAATGCGATGGTGGGAGATGATACCACGCTAGTAGGTGGCTTGATTGCTGCATTAGCTTTGTTTGCGGTTAATTTTACCTTTAAAAAGATTGAACACCGATTTCCTAGTGTGGGTCGTGTGATAGAAGGTGAGCCCATTTTGTTGGTGTATCAAGGAAAAATTCAGGCCGCGGGAATGAAAAATGCCGACTTAACAGAGGATCAACTTTATGCTTCCATAAGGGAGCATGGGATAGAGGACTTGAATCTGGTGGATTTAGCTATGTTTGAGATTGATGGAAATATTTCGGTGATATCGGGAAATTATCAGAAAGTTTCGAAAAGATTACGGAAAGGGCATCGCGTACTTGGGGGAAATACCGCCTAAACTAGTATATTTGTAGACTTTACTTAGCTGTTTGTAGAGCTAAGGATCAAATATTTTTCTTTTCTAATGGAAAAAATCTTAAAATTCGGTGGGACCAGTTGTGGGAGCGTTGAAAGTATCGAATCTGTTTTGGCGATTATCGAGGCCAATCATCAGTTAAAATCCAAATTTGCCGTTGTTTTTTCAGCCATGAGTGGCGTAACCAATGCCTTACTTGAGGCGGGTGCTGCTGCGGCTGGCAAGCAAAAAAACAACAATACCTTAATTGAACAACTGGAGGAGCGGCATTTTGAAATCATAAAGCATTTTATTCCAGTTACCGGACAGTCACAAGTTATTGCCCAGATTCGCACTTTAGTGAATGAATTACGTGATGTATTGAAGGGTATTGGCTTGATCAAGGAGATTTCACCCAAGACCTCTGATTTACTAGTAAGTTTTGGCGAGCGACTCTCAACCGCCTTAATTGCAGCCATTTTGACGCAACGCGGTCTTCCGGTCGTTTACGTGGATGCGCGATCGTTGATTAAAACCAATGCGCAATTTGGAAAGGCCGAAGTAAATTTCGAAAAGACTCGTGGCTTGATTCAGGAGTTCTTTAAGGGGTATGACACGGAAATAGCACTAATTACTGGTTTTATTGCTTCAGATGAGCATGGAGAAACTACGACCTTAGGCAGGGGAGGTTCAGATTATACCGCATCTATTTTAGGTGCTTCGTTGGGTGTGCAAGAGATTGAAATTTGGACTGATGTGGATGGGATGATGACGGCGGATCCACGCAAGGTGGGCGCGGCGTTTACTATTCCATCTATTTCGTATGCGGAAGCCATGGAGCTAACGCATTTCGGTGCGAAGGTTATTTATCCGCCATCGTTACAGCCTGCTTTTGCGAAAAACATTCCAATTCGTGTGTTGAATACGTTTAATCGCCAATTTTCTGGTACGGTCGTTTCGAAAGAGACTTCGACGAGTCCATACATCATTACAGGTATCAGTTCCATTGATGAATTGGCATTAGTGAATGTACAAGGATCGGGGATGATCGGTGTGGCGGGTGTTTCGGCTAAGCTATTTACGGTTTTAGCGAAGGAGAAGATATCTGTTGTGTTAATTTCACAAGCGTCTTCTGAGCATTCTATTTGTTTCGCGATCGATCCCAAAGTTGCTGCTAAAGTGGATAAGATTCTTGCGAAAGAATTTGCCCAAGAGATTGAGTCAGGTGATATCGAAGGGATTGATATTCAAAAAGATTTATCCGTTATCGCTGTGGTGGGTGAGGGCATGCGCAAGCATACCGGTGTGAGTGGGCGATTATTCTCTGTTTTGGGAAAAAATGGTATCAATATTGTCGCTACAGCCCAAGGCTCTTCGGAGTTGAATATATCCGTAGTGATTGAGAAAAAGGACTTATCCAAGGCCTTGAATGTCATTCACGAAACTTTTTTCTTCTCTCAAATCAAAACCCTGAATTTGTTCTTAGTAGGTACTGGTTTAATTGGTAAGACATTGTTAAACCAATTAGTAGGTCAGGAACGCTATCTGGAGAAATTCAAAGGCTTGCGCATTAAGCTAGTTGGCATCGCAAATTCCCGCAAACAATTCCTAGATAAAGCAGGTATTTCCATGACGGATGCGTTGTCGATTTTAGATGCATCAGGTGAATCAAGTTCATTATCGAACTTTGTGGAAGAGATTAAGTCCATGAATTTACCTAATTCTATTTTTGCGGATTGCACCGCTAGCAAGGAAATTCATCCCTTTTTCCTTGGGTTATTTGAGGCAAATGTGTCCGTGGTGACGCCTAATAAAGTGGCGAATTCTGGCCCGTACGACCAGTATGCAGCTTTACATCAAACGGCCTTGAAAAAAGGAGTGAAGTTTATGTATGAAACGAATGTGGGAGCTGGCTTGCCGGTAATCAATACATTACAAGGTTTGATCGCTTCTGGGGATCGTTTCGAAAAAATCGAAGGAATTCTATCGGGTACGCTATCCTTTTTGTTTAATCAATTTGTCCCAGGAAAATCATTTGCTGCCGTGTTGCATGAGGCGAAAGCCAAAGGGTATACAGAACCAGATCCACGGGAAGATTTGAGTGGAATGGATGTGGCACGTAAAATCTTGATTTTGAGTCGGGAAATCGGGATGAAACTTGAATTTTCTGATATTACCATTGAAAAAATCATACCTGAGGCTTGCGAGCAAGCGCCTACGGTGGATGCGTTTTTTGATGAGTTAGAGAAGGCCAATGTCTATTTTGAAAACTTAGTTAATTCGGCACACGCTGAAAACAAAGTTTTGCGTTATATCGCCAAATTAGAAAATCAGAAAATCACCATCGGCTTACGTGCGGTAGGTTCGGATCATCCATTCTATCAAATGGATGGAGCTGATAATGTCATTGCATTTACGACGAAGCGTTATTATGACCGACCATTAGTTATTAAAGGTCCGGGTGCTGGTGCAGAAGTG
Organism: uncultured Cytophagaceae bacterium; assembly: GCA_903898715.1. GTDB lineage: Bacteria > Bacteroidota > Bacteroidia > Cytophagales > Spirosomataceae > Aquirufa > Aquirufa avitistagni. Next base: position 31,009 of record CAIUGL010000077.1, on the reverse strand, counting down.
ACAGCATCAGGGGTTTTTGCAGATATTGTGTCCATTGGTAGCTATTTATCCTAATATGGAAAGTATACGCGTATATGCCCCGGCAACGGTAGCCAATGTAGCTTGTGGATTTGATATCTTCGGTTTCGCCGTTAATCATCCAGGAGATGAGGTGGTTTTGACTAAATCAGCTACACCCGGGATTCGAATCAATGAAATTACCGGGGATGACGGTCGGCTTCCGAAAGACGTTTTAAAAAATACGTCTGGAATAGCAATCATGAAGTATTTAGAGCACATAGGTCAGCCTAATCAGGGTTTTGAATTGTCGCTTCATAAAGATATGCCTTTAGGTTCTGGCTTGGGTTCTTCGGCGGCATCTGCTGTAGCGGGTGTTTTTGCAGCCAATGAATTAATGGGAAAGCCATTAAGCCAAAAAGAATTGCTTCCATTCGCTATGGAAGGAGAGCGCGTGGCTTGCGGTTCTGCGCATGCAGATAATGTAGGTCCAAGTTTATTAGGTGGATTTGTGATTATTCGGAGCTATGATCCGCTTGACATTATTCAAATCCCTACGCCCTCCGATTTATATGCAAGTATTGTGCATCCCCAAATAGAGGTAAATACGAAAGATGCCCGCCGTATTTTGGAGCGAGAAATTACACTACATAAGACCATTACACAGATGGGGAATGTGGCCGGCTTAGTGGCTGGCTTGTTATTGCCTGATTATCAGTTGATTGGACGTTCATTAGTTGATGTAATCATCGAACCCGCTCGTGCCATACTCATTCCTCAGTTCGATGTGGTGAAGGCCGCTGCGCTAGAGGCTGGTGCCTTGGGTTGTTCTATTTCAGGTTCTGGTCCTTCTTTGTTTGCTTTGTCAAAAGGGAAGGAGACCGCGACGCGGGTAGCTGCAGCGATGGCAGCAGGTTTTCATCAGGTAGGGATTGGTACAGAGGAGTATGTGTCAGAAATAAACCAACAAGGCCCTATGATTCGTTAGGCTTTTGGGTGGGCTTGCTTGTAGATCTCTTTCAGTTTTTCCATTGAATTATGTGTGTAAACCTGCGTGGCAGCAAGATTCGCGTGTCCTAATAATTCTTTGATGGCATTCAAATCTGCACCTCTATTTAGCAAATGGGTTGCATAGCTATGGCGTAAAATGTGCGGCGATAACTTTTCAGAGGTACTTATTTCTCCCAATTGCTTTTTGATCAATCGCTGTATGAACATCGGATAAGCTTGTTCACCTTTATCTGTTAAAATCAAATAGTCACTCGAAAAGGTATTCAGTTCATTGTATTGGCGGATGAATTGGACCAATAAATCTGGGATCGGTATCATGCGTTCCTTATTCCGTTTTCCAATAACACGAAGCGTTTTGGCGGCGAGGTTAATTTGATTTATGCGTAGTTCAATCAATTCAGCCAAGCGCATGCCTGTCCCATATAAAAGAAATAGTACGAGCTGGTCACGGGCTTCAGAAAAGGTTGACGCTGGTTCTTGATTTAGGTCCAATAAGGGGGCCATTTCCGATTCTCGGACGAAATGGGGGAGGCTTTTACGGGTTTTGACCATGCGTACGGCCGACATAGGATTTTCTCGGATGTCGCCTCTGCGCAGCATGAATTTGAATAACGTACGTAAGGAAGCTAATTTTCGATTGATAGATCGATTTTGAATGTCGTCATGTGCAAGCGAAGCAAGCCAGGTGCGAACTATCGGGGCACGTACTTCGGCCAACGAGAGTTCAGGGTACTCGGACGCCAAAAAAGCACAAAATTGAAGTAAATCAGTGGAATAAGCGCTGGTGGTGTGTTTACTTAGTCGGCGCTCAACGGTCAAGTGGACCAAAAAAAAATTGACTACTTCCAGATTCATATCTCGAAAGTAGTCAATTTCTCGGAGTTTGGTAAACTAGTTGTTTACGTTACCGTATGTGATCTGCTTGTATGCAGCGCGAATCATTTCCTTACGACGAGCAATCGAAGGTTTTTCAAAAGCGGATCTTCTACGTAATTCTTTAACTACACCCGTTTTTTCAAACTTTTTCTTAAAGCGCTTAAGTGCTTTATCAATTGACTCGTTCTCTTTGATTGAAATAATTAACATGTATTTTTCTCTTTTGAATTAAATTGTGTGCAAATGTACACTTATAATTTTGAAGATGCAAGTGGTCTTTCTAAATTTTCGTTAGGTATTTTTACTTATTTTTGTAATTCATTTTACTCTAGATTATGTCGGATTTTGCGCGGACTACGGTCACTGCGGCCTTGATTTATGCCAATGGCCCCATTCATATTGGTCATTTGGCAGGTTGTTATTTGCCTGCAGATATCTATGTTCGGTACTTGCGGTTGAAGAAACAGGACGTCATTTTTGTCTCCGGAACGGATGAGCATGGGGTGCCGATTACGATTAAAGCGCAAAAGGAGGGTAAAACGCCCCAACAAGTCGTTGATTATTACTATCAAGAAATCAAGGCTTCGTTTGAGGAATTTGGTATTTCATTTGATATCTATGGTCGGACGTCCGATCCGGCACACCACAAAATGTCTCAGGATTTTTTCTTGAAGCTTTACCAAGATGGAAAGTTTATTGAGGAAGTGACCGAGCAGTATTATGATGAGGCGGCGGATCAGTTTCTGGCTGATCGGTATATTACGGGAGATTGTCCAAAATGTCACCAACCGGGTGCTTATGGAGATCAATGTGAAAAATGTGGTTCAGCATTATCGCCCACGGAATTGATTCATCCCAAATCTACCTTGAGTGGCGCTTCTCCGATTTTAAAAGAGACAAAAAACTGGTTTTTGCCCTTGGATCAATGGCAAGGCGAGTTAGAAAAATATGTGAATTCCCACCCTGAATGGAAATCAAATGTAAGCGGACAGGTAAAATCTTGGTTGCAAGATGGCCTGCGTCCTCGAGCTATGACACGCGATTTGAGCTGGGGAGTTCCTATTCCATTACCTGATACGGAGGGAAAAGTGTTATATGTGTGGTTTGATGCACCGATTGGCTATGTGTCGATGTCGAGCCAACTAACCCCTGATTGGGAGAAGTGGTGGAAGGCGGAGGATAGTCGGATTGTTCATTTCATTGGTAAGGATAATATCGTATTTCACTGCTTGATTTTCCCGGCGATGTGCATGGCGCATGGTGGGTATCAATTAGCGGATCAGGTTCCGGCGAACGAGTTTATGAACTTGGAAGGGGATAAGATTTCAACCTCGCGTAATTGGGCGGTTTGGTTACATGAATATTTGAAAGAATTCCCGGGCAAACAAGATGTGTTACGTTATGCATTGACGGCTTCTAGTCCAGAAACGAAGGATGCCGATTTTACTTGGGCGGATTTTCAAACGAAAAACAATTCTGAGTTGGTGGCTATTTTAGGCAATTTTGTGAATCGTGCCTTTGTTTTGATCGATAAGAATTTTGAGGGTATTGTACCTGAAAAAGCGGCTGGAACAGGATTGGAGGCGGATGTTATCGCCGCTTTGGCAGAGATACCTGCTAAATTAGACCAGGCTTTAGCTACCTATAAATTCCGTGATGCCTTGGTATATGCGATGGAGATTGCACGTATTGGAAATAAGTATTTGGCAGATGCGGAACCTTGGAAAATTATTAAGGAAGATCGCGCCAAAGCAGGTACGGTATTGAATTATGCGGTACAATTAGTGGCACATGCGTCCTTAGCGCTTGAACCGTTTATTCCTTTTACAGCTGCTCGTCTGCGGACAGCTCTTGGGTTAGCGGATGCCGACTGGTCAGCAATCGGAAATTTTGAATTGATTCCCGCGGGTCAAAAACTAGCCAATCCAGGTTTGTTGTTCGAGAAGCTGGAGGATGATGTCATTCAGGCACAAGTAGATAAATTAAAAGCGACAAAAGCACAGATGGAATTAGCAAGTAAGCAGGTTGCACCAATCAAGGAAACGATTGATTTTGACTCATTTGTGAAGATGGATATGCGTATCGGTCAAATCACGGCAGCTGAGAAAGTGGTGAAAAGTAAAAAATTATTGAAGCTGACCGTCAACGATGGACTAAAAGACCGCACAATTTTAAGTGGAATTGCGGAGCATTTTGAGCCGGATGCGATTATTGGTAAGCAGGTGACTTTCTTAGCGAATTTAGCTCCTCGCAAGATTATGGGTCAAGAAAGTGAAGGGATGATTTTGATGGCAGAAGATGCAGATGGCAGTTTAGCCTTTGTTCAGCCGAGTAAATCAGTTTGGAATGGAGCGAGTATCAGTTAAAATGGATACTACGTCTAAATAGAAATAAGGCCAGAAGAAACTTCTGGCCTTATTTATTTAACCTCTAAACCTATTTAACTATGAAAATTTATACAAATATAGGCGTTTTCTTTAAATAATATGAGTTTAGTGCAAAAAAATAAAAAAGGTGCCGTTAAAAACAGCACCTTTTTTGATTACCTCTAAACCTATTTAACTATGAAAACTACTTACAATCTAATTTTGAAACACAACTACTAAATCTTCATTTTGTTCAGAAATAGTGTTTAAATCTGCTTCAATTTTTGGTTCTGTACCTAAAACAGCCCAAATCGTATTAATTGCTTTGGCTGATTTATTGATTTCTTTGATCCAATTTGACGTTTTTTCGCTTGTAGATGCTTGATTTACAATAGACTTAACTGTTTCGTTAAACAAAGCTTGCTCAGCTTTGGTTGCCTTTAGGTAAGCCGACTGGTTATTTTGATAATTCTCTAAAATTGAAATGGTCAAACTAGCTGTCGATGATGCACTTGCACCTGCGTAATCTTTCTTTATCAAATTCTGAATTACTTCAGATAATGTTTCTTTTTTGATAGACAACCCTGTTGTCGATACATCTACTGTAGATGTTGTTCCGTTTGCTTTTGCCGCTGTTGCGATTAGGTTTAGTCCCACTAAAACACCAATCATTAAAATTTGCTTCTTCATAAGAATGTTATATTTATTGATTAAATCAACGATACAAAATTATTGCATTTTTTTAATATAACAAAACTTGCTTTTGCACAATTTTTATGATAAAAATAGATATTGATTCTATTTTTTAACTTAATTCAGAATATAATTAAAGTTTTATTTACTATTTCCAAATTAAATTTGGATAACAATTGTAAATCGTTTTAAAAATTCTAAATCAACAATTACGGAAAAATTCAAAGATTCTTTAAATAGTACAATCATTGGTTGTATTTGTTCATTGTTTGTTGGATACCTTCCAAGCAAAAACAATCTATGATGTCATTTGAGCGGTTTAGAATGAATGGGATAAGTCCAATTTCATCTTCGTTAAAGTTACTTAATACAAAATCTGCTTGTCTGCCTTTCGCAAAATCAGACCCAAGACCCATCCTCAAACGGCCATATTCTTGGGTTTGCAAAACGGCCTCGATACTTTTGAGTCCATTATGTCCACCACTTGACCCTTTGGGTTTTAAACGTAGTGTCTCAAATGGTAAAGCAATGTCATCGGTAAGGATGAGTAAACGCTCTTTTTCTATTTTGAGTTGTTGGCACCAATAATTCACCGCCTTTCCGCTCAAGTTCATAAACGTACTTGGTTTCAGTAAGTAAATGGTATGTCCTTTTAGTTTATAGGAGGAAATAGCTCCTAGGCGATCTTGTTTGAAACTTACTTCTTTGGTTTTGGCTAAATAATCCACCGCCATAAAACCAATATTGTGCCGAGTAAATAAATATTCGGGTCCGATGTTCCCGAGGCCAACGATCAAAAAGTTCATGTGATAGATTAATTTTGTTACAAATTACGTCCAAATTTTTTAGATCACCTCGAAGCATGTACCTTCGGGATGAAAAATTATTGCTATGAATAAGATTGCATGTATAACAGGAGCTAGCTCAGGTATCGGTTTAGCTACCGCGCAGGTATTGGCCAGCGAAGGGTTTAATTTAGTTCTTTGTGGCAGAAGAAAAGAGGCTTTGCTTCAGTTGCAGGCGGATTTGCCGGTTGAATCCTATGTGCTGACATTTGATGTTAGTGTCTTATCTGAAGTTGAAACAGCCTTTTCATCATTGCCAGAAGCCTGGAAGTCGATCGATGTGCTAGTTAATAATGCAGGCAATGCACATGGTTTGGGTCCCATTCAGTCAGGAGATGTCGCAGATTGGGATGCCATGATGCACATGAATGTAGATGGATTATTATATGTATCGCGCGCTGTGATTCCACAGATGATTGAACGGAAAACGGGTCACATCATTAACCTTTCCTCCATTGCAGGAAAACAGGTTTATCCAAATGGGAATGTTTATTGTGCTTCGAAAGCAGCGGTAGAAGCCCTTTCGCAAGGCATGCGTCAGGACTTAAATGTTCATGGAATAAAAGTCTCCAATATTGCTCCAGGTGCAGTTAATACGGGTTTTTCTCAGGTGCGATTTAAAGGTGATCAAGCAAAAGCGGATGCCGTGTATGCAGGATTTGAGCCTTTAGTAGCCAACGATGTGGCTGATTTGATTCGATATATGGTCATGGCACCCGCACATGTAAACATTGCGGATGTAACTATTTTGCCAACAGCCCAAGCGTCAGCAACACAAATCAATCGAATTTAGAGATTTCTCTGACGAACGGTTTCGTAAATGATTACACCGGCGGCAACGGATACGTTCAGTGATCCGACTTGTCCACTTTGTGGAATAACGGCCAAATCATCTGATTTACGGATGATTTCATCTGAAATTCCATCCTCCTCAGAACCCATGACAATGGCAGTCGGCCCTGTATAATCTACGCTATACATGGAATTTTTTCCTTTTTCGGTACAAGCCACGACGCGCAATCCTGAGTTTTGTAAGAAATCAACAGTTTGTAATAAGCTGTCTTCCCGACAAACAGGAATGAAGTTTAATGCGCCTGATGACGTTTTCATCGCATCGGCATTGATTTGAGCAGCACCTTTAGAAGGTATCACAATCGCATGCACACCTGCACATTCAGCGGTACGCGCAATCGCGCCAAAATTTCGAACATCCGTAATGCGATCTAGGATCAAAACCAAAGGGATTTGACCTTTCTCGAAGGTATCTGCAATCACATTTTCCAATTTGGCATAATGAATAGCCGAAACGAATGCAATGGCTCCCTGGTGATTTTTACGCGTGATGCGATTTAATTTTTCCAAAGGAACCTTCTGAACTTGAATGCCTTTTTCGTGCGCTAAATCAAGAATTTCCGTGTGTCCTAACTCGCGTTGAACTAATAAACGATCAATCTCCTTACCAGAACGTAAGGTTTCTAGTACGGATTGAATTCCAAAGACAATCTCTTTATTCTCCGTTTTTGGAGTTGTAAAATGTCTAAATGGTTTTCGGAATGGGGGTCTTGATTCGTTTTCTTCTGACACGGTATTGGCTGAAATGTGGGGCAAAGGTCGGCATTTTTTTTCAAACCATTTGTCTGAAGGTCAAATTTACCCTGGGTACGTGTACTTTCAAGGACTTAGGTAAGGCATGAAGCCAATGCTGCTGGGTTTCTCCTTGCATCACTAATAAACTGCCAGGAAGTAGTGGAATGCGTACTTTTTGACCGGTTTGGCGGTGTTTGAAATCAAAATTCCGGCTCGCTCCCAAGCTAATTGAGGCGATGCAACTATTCGGTTGGATACTTTTTTCATCGTCGGCATGCCATCCCATTCCATCCGCTCCATCGTGGTAGTAATTCAGTAAACAACCGTTAAATGAGAGGTTTAGGTGCTTTTCTATGCGGTTTTTGAGTTCGAGTAGCTCATCCGACCATGGATTGACAAATTTGGCAGAGCCTGAATATGTATAGCGCCGTTGGCCATCCGCAAACCAAGCCATTTTTCTGCGCATCGGAATCGTTTTGCCAAATAAATGCACGACGTCAGATTCCCAAGGAATGGATTCTTCGAATATGCGTTGAAAATGATTGGCTTCCGAAATGCTTAAAAATGTCGGATAATAATGAACCGTTCCATCCAATGGGAGGTAATTCTGGGATTCCGGTGTGGAGAAAAGCGAAAGCATGTTCCAAATTACCTAATCTTAGGTAAAAACTTTACCTTTGTGCTCAAATTTAGCATACAATGTATAAAACGACTGAAATTGCCTCTTCTGATATTCCTTCAGATAACCCTGTTCACCAGCGCTTATTGTTTCCCTATATGCATGTAAGCCAGTTGGTTTCAGGTAATGTATTGGAAATTGGTTGTGGTACAGGTCGGGGCGTAGGCGTATTAGCCGATAAAGTTTCTGCCTATACGGGTGTCGACAAGAATACCGAATTAATGAATTCGCTTTCGGCACAATATCCGAATTTCACGTTCATTGATATGTTCTTGCCACCCTTGCAAGATTTGCCTTCCAATCACTTTGATTACGTCATTACTTTTCAGGTGATTGAGCACATTGAAAATGACGATTTCTTTTTAGCAGAGGCGGCACGCGTATTGAAACCGGGTGGTAAATTATATTTGACAACGGTCAATCGGTTGTTTTCTTTGACACGTAATCCATGGCATGTTCGCGAATATGTTTCTGCTGAATTGAGTGGTTTAATGTCCAAGCATTTCAGTCAAGTAATTACTGAGGGGGTACACGGTAACGGAAAAGTGATGGATTACTATGAAGAGAATAAGAAATCGGTGGCTAAAATCACGCGCTTTGATCTATTTAATTTGCAGTATAAATTACCACGTACGTGGCTTCAAGTTCCGTATGATATTGCAAATCGCTTGAGCCGTTTGGCTATTTCAAAATCAAGTAATCAACTCGTGAATTCCATTCAAGTGGATGATTATTACTTGAGTGACCAACCTGCTGCGTCGCTAGATTTCTTTTTCACAGGTATCAAATAATGGAATTCATCGATTCTGCCATTGAGGAATATTCACGCATTTTTTCAGGTGAACCGTCTGCTTTATTGCAGGAATTAGACCGAGAAACCCATGCGATGATTTTGCAACCTCGAATGCTCTCTGGGCATTTGCAAGGCAGATTTTTGTCGTTTTTCGCGAAGGTTTGTCGGCCTACTACCATCCTCGAAATAGGTACCTTTACCGGTTATTCCGCCTTATGTTTAGCGGAGGGCCTTGCTATAGATGGGCGATTGATTACGATAGACATTAATGAAGAGTTGGAAACCTTTACACGTTCATTCTTTGATCGTTCGGAGTATAAACATCAAATCGATTACCGCATTGCGGATGCCAAAGATGAGTTGACGAAGATTGAGGGGCCGTTTGATTTGGTTTTTATCGATGCCGACAAGCGTAATTATGCGCTGTATTATGATTTGATTATAGACAAAATGAGTCCTGGAGGGGTTATTTTGGTCGATAATGTGTTGTGGAGTGGTAAGATTGTAGATGAACAAGCGCGCGATAAATCGACGCAAGCCTTGCGTGATTTTAATCAAAAGTGTTTGGATGACCCGCGCGTCGACAAGATGTTATTGCCACTTCGAGATGGTTTGTATATGTTACGCGTCCGTTAAGGTTTTACCTTGATTTTTTGTCCTACTTGAATCGTAGGTACTTTCCCTAGGCCATTCCAAAGTATCAAATCATCTACACTAACTTGGTAGATTTTCGAAATACGAAATAGTGTTTCACCTGCTTTCACCTCGTGATATGCAGCTTGGGTGTTCGTTTTTTCTACTTCGACTACGGGTGCTTTCTCAACAACCTGTGTTTGCTCGATGATTTTTTCAGCTTCTTTTTTATCTGATTTGATAACGATTTCTCGTGAGTCCGCTGGATCGATGTAAAATGATTTTTTAGGCTCGATCGTTTCGATTTTACGCGTTTCTTCCACAACAACTACAGGCGCTTGGGTAACTGTTTTTTCGACAACCGGTGCATTTTTACTCTTCTCGTCCAATTTTTGAGCGATGATCTCGAGCATCGGAATGCGGCGATTTACTTTGATTTTTTGGCCAATCTGAATAACGGCATTTTGATCAATTCCATTCAACTTAAGCAATTCACCCAATTTCATCTCATACTTGGTCGCGATTGAACTTAGGTTATCTCCTTCGGTGACCACGTGATTACGAATTTCAAATTGGTCACTTAAGATTTGCTGATTCTTTGCACGTTTACTTTTTGACGGACTCGGTGCATATAGTTTCGTGGAATCGACTGAGGCGGTCAGCACCAAATCTTGAGTAGGAGTCTCTGAAAGGTATGTTTTTACATTGGATGGATGATACAGCGTATATGCCTTATCGTCCGGAACAAAATCCTTTAAAATCCAGGCATTATAACGTTTTAAATCATCGTAACTCACCTTAAGTTCATCCGATAGATCGTAAAGATTTTTCCCTCGGGTATTCGAGTAGGTGACTAAGCTCGTGGAGTCTGCTTTCGGTAAGGTATTTAATTGATCCGCCCAGAAATGCTTGTAGGCTAGGAAACGAATGACATACCAGTCGGTGGATGAATCTACTTCTATTTCTGTCTTATTCGCCCAATTTGCCGTATAGGGCAATTTTTTAATGGTTCCGAGACCAACGCGGTAGGATAGAAGTGTACTCATCCAATTGTGGAGCACGCCATTATTTCGGTTGAAATAATTAACTGCACCGCGGGTAGCTTCTAGAATATGGCGGCGTTCATCGATTTCATTGTCAACTTTTAGTCCCACATCTTTAGCGGTTTCCAATTTAAACTGCCAGTATCCCACGGCGGATGAAGTTGAAACGGCATTGGGATTCAATGCACTTTCTTGAACGCACAAAAATTTGAAATCGTCCGGAACATTTCCTTGGGCTAAAATCGGTTCAATCACAGGAAAGTACAGGCGCATTTTGTTGACCAATGAGGCCACATATTTTTTATTTGCCCCGAGCATGGCAAATTCTTTATCAAAAATAGGTTTGGCAGATGCATGAATGGCTACGCGAACATTTCCGATCGAAATGGTGTCAGGAACAAGGTTAGCAGCAAAAAGGGGAGTGCTGATGCTGCATGCAAGCCAACAGATGAAGTGCTTCAATTTCATGTGTGCAAAAATACCAAATTAAACTGATTTAACGGATGGTTTGGGTATTTATTGCTTTTTGTGGCATTCATGCGGATTATATTTACCTTTGTTTTTTAGCCCAAAGCATATGATTTTAATTGACGATACAGTAATTAGTGAAGATATTGCCGATGAGTATTTTGTGTGTGATTTGACAAAATGTAAAGGTGCTTGTTGTGTAGAGGGCGATTTGGGGGCTCCTTTGGAGGAAGCAGAATTAGCGATTATTGATCGCATTCAAGATGAGATACGACCATTTTTGTCGGCAGACGGTATCGCCGAAATAGAAAAGCAAGGCACCTACATTCGTGAAGATGACGGTGATTTTTCCACCCCAATCATCAAAGGTCGCGAATGCGTTTATGCCATTTATGATGAAAAAGGCTATTTGAAATGTGGCATCGAGCAGGCCTATTTTGCTGGGAAAACTGATTTTCGCAAGCCAATTTCCTGTCATTTATATCCAATTAGAATTCAAAAACTTGCTGAATATCAGGCTATTAACTACGAGCACTGGACAATTTGTTCGGATGCGTGCTCTCATGGAAAAGAGTTAGGGGTGCCGGTGTATAAATTCTTGAAAGATCCACTGATTCGGAAATTTGGAACTAAATGGTACGCAGAATTGGAGCGTGAAATTGACGAGCGCAAATTGGATTAATGGATAAAATCAATGCCTTTGATGCGATTTATCAGGTGGTTCGAGAAATCCCATTGGGTCGCGTCACGACGTATGGTGCGATTGCTGCATATTTAGGCATGAAGGGTGGTGCTCGCATGGTGGGCTGGGCCATGAATGCATCCCATACGCTAGCTGATATTCCAGCGCATCGGGTGGTTAACCGAAATGGTGTGTTAACGGGTAAGAATTTCTTTGGAGGAAATCGAATGGAAATGCTGTTGGCCGAAGAGGGCATTCGCGTCCTAGACGATCAAATCATCCATTTTAAGCAACATTTTTGGGATCCTTCGGCTGAATTAGCTTAGTCGATGCTGCGTAGGAACTTCTTTCCACCTAAAGCTTTCATTTGTCTTTTGATGGCCTGCGTGCGTTTGTTTACATAGCCAGATGGAGCGGCGACCGAAAACCGGATCGGGTTGGGTAGGCAAGCTGCAATGCGTGCCGCCTCGGTCGTACTTAATTCTTCGGCAGAATGTCCATAGTATTGCCGACTTGCTGCTTCGACGCCAAAAGTCATTTTCCCTGTTTCGGCAATATTTAAGTAAACTTCGATGATCCGTTTTTTACCCCAGATGAGTTCGATCATCAGGGTAAAATAGGCTTCTAGGCCTTTGCGAAGGTAACTTCTTCCTTGCCATAGAAATACATTTTTCGCGACTTGTTGGGATATCGTACTCGCCCCTTTAATTCTTTTCCCCTTTAAATTATTGTTGACCGCACCCCACATCGCATCAAAATCAAATCCATGATGATCTGGAAATAATTGATCTTCAGAGGCGATTACTGCCAAAGCGGCATTTCGGTCCATTTGGCCATAAGGTGTCCACTGGCTTGAAATTTTCGAAGGTTCGCCGGCTTGAATCGCATCGATTTTGCGTGCTGCCATGGTAGGCGTGAAGTAGACAGGAACAAATTTGAAAAGTACAACTGCAACGATTGTTGAGATCCAAACATAAAGAAAATAACGACCAATGCGGCCTAGTACCCGATTAAGTGTCCATCCAGCCTTGGGTGAATCGCTTGATTTGATACGGCTAAATTTTGAACCACGCGTGCTGGTTCGGGGGGTATTTGATAAATCTACGCGTTTGGCCATGGACAAAGGATTGGGTTGGGTGCGAAATTACGAAAGAAATGTTTAAGTCCGAAGGGAAATAGTCCGGTGGGAGAAAGTCTGAAGTCCGATTGCCTATCGTCTAACGTCCAGCGTCCGACGTCTAATGAAGTCCAGCGTCTAGTGTCTAACGTCCAGCGTCTAATACAAATAAATCACTCGCTAATTTATCCGCAATTAATTTCCCATCACCAATCAATCGGATATGCCCATCAACCTGCTCCGCTAATCCTTCCTTAACCCAACGATCCAATTCTTTTTCTGGAAATGGACTGTTCGCCGCGGCAAATTTAGCCGCTAATCGATCTAAAGAAACACCCGCTTTGGTTCGGAATTTGGTCAACATCAACTCGTTTAATTGATCGGCGGGGCTAAGTATTTCGACTTCAGCCGGAATAATTCCTTGCGTTATTTGTTTCACATAGGTGGCGTTGTTGGCCACATTCCATTGCCGACTCACCTGATTGAAACTATGCGCTGCTGGACCGATTCCCAGATAGTTTTCTTGATTCCAGTATGAGGTATTGTGACGTGAAAAATGCCCATTTTTGGCAAAATTGGAGGTTTCATAGGCCTCAAACCCATGTTTTTCGAGTAAGACATGGGTATTTTCAAAGCACGTAGCCATGTGGGTTTCGGACACCTCACTGAAGGTGCCTTGCTTCTTTTGATGACCAAACACCGTTTTGGGTTCTACGGTTAAACTGTACGCAGATATGTGATTAACGCCTGTTTGAACAGCTTGAAGGATGTCATGTTCCAGATCTGCCAATGAATTATTTGGCAACCCATAAATCAAATCAATACTAATATTCGTTAGGCCTATTGCTTGCGCATCGCGAATTGCTTGCATGGCTTGTTGGGCACTATGATTGCGATTCAAAAATGCCAAATTATCATCCTGAAAGGATTGAATTCCGATACTCAATCGGTTTATTCCTAAGGACTGAATCGACGCTAAATAAGCCGGAGTAAGATCTTCTGGATTAGCCTCGAGGGTTATTTCAGCATTTGGTTCGACATTAAAATGACTGCGAATCGTCTGTAAGATTACAGCTAATTCAAGCGAACTAAGTACGGAAGGGGTTCCTCCGCCGAAATAGATTGTTTCAAGCGTTTGACCAGCCAAATAATTATTTTGTAACGCAATCTCCAGTTGAATGGCTTTCACCATGGCCTGTTTACCTGCGAGACGCGTAGAGAAATGGAAGTCACAATAATGACATGCTTGATGGCAAAAGGGAATATGGAGGTAAAGATGCACCTTGTTTATGGTTCAAAAATCAAGACACTTAGCTCATCAGGATTTAACATTTCCATGGCCAATTGCTGCATTTTTTCAGCAGAAACTAAATCGATTTGCTCGAATATTTCTTCCAATGTTTCGATTTTTTCGCGGTCTAGGAGGCTTTTGGCCATCATCAACATAAAATTGAGGTTGCTTTCCTCTGCCATGGCCATTTGCCCTTTGAGTTGGGATTTGATCTTGAGCAATTGCGCTGGACTTAAGGTGCGGTCTTGCAATTTTTCGAATTCTTTGTGAATCAATTTAATTGACCTAGCCACTTGATTCGATTCAGTGCCAAAATAAATCGCCCAAAAACCAGAATCTACATAGGACGTAAAATTGGCTTCAATGGAATAAACTAAGCCTCTTTTCTCCCGAATGGAAACGTTCAACAAGGAATTCATGGACGGCCCGCCCAATAAATTGATCAACATAAAAAACGCTAATCGATCCGGATGCTTAATCGCGTAGGACTGCTGACCCAGAGCCACATGCGATTGATTCAAACCGCGTTTAGTTATCCGTTCTACCGGAATCATCGCAGGCGGTTGCACGCGCTTTACTTGGTTACGCTGCGCCGGAATGTGTCCCAAATGTTTCTCCGCCCATTTGAATACTTTGTCGTGCGGATGCTTCCCGATGGACGAAATAACGATCCGACTGGTATCCATATTCCGGGCTATGAAGGCATTTAAATCCGATTGCTTGAAGGAATTGACTGTATCTTGCGTGCCTAAAATATTGATCCCTAGGGAATGATTGGGAAATAATAATTCATCGAAATCGTCCTGAATTGCATCTTCTGGTGCTTCGTAATACATCGACATCTCCTCCAAAATCACACTACGCTCCTTCTCTAATTCCTTCGCAGGAAAGGTCGAATGAAAGGTGATATCTGTGATTAGTTCGAGCGCCCGCTCAAAATAGGGGCTTAAAACGGAAGCGTGAAAACAGATTTTCTCTTTGGTGGTGTAGGCATTTAATTCTCCGCCGATGATCTCTAAGCGGTTGATAATCTGCATATTATTCTTCTTTTCGGTGCCCTTGAATGCCAAATGCTCCCAAAAATGCGCGAGTCCTTCCTCATTTTTCTCTTCATCTCGGCTGCCTATGTCGAGCATAATCCCAAGATGCGAGATCTCGGTATGCATAACTTGGCGATGTACCAACGTGATCCCGTTGGGCAATGTTTTGATTTGAATGGAATTCATAAAGTGCTTCTTAGCGCAAAAGATCTCAAAATTAATTAATTTTATGGCCAATCGCTCATTTTTCTTGCATGTTGCAAAATTCCAACGTACTCATTATCCAAACAGCTTTCTTAGGTGATGCGGTGTTAGTTACGTCTTTATTGGAAAAAATCCGGCATGAATCCCCACAAACTAAGGTTCAATTACTAGTTAGGGCAGGTTTAGAGCCTGTTTTTGAGGCATACCCCCATGATAATCTGACCAAGGTTTGGGGCTATGATAAGTCGAAAAAACTAAAATCTTGGTTTTCGCTACGGAAGCAATTAAGCAAAGAAAAATTTGATCAGGTGTTCGTGGTCCAACGATTCTTCGGGATGGGACTTTTGAGCGTTTCCATGGGTGCGAAAAAGGTAACTGGGTTTCAGGAGAATCCAGTCTCATTCCTATTTAATGAATCTGTTAAACATCGCTTTGGTCATGGGGTTCATGAAGTGGAGCGAAACATTGATTTAGTTGAAAAATGGCTCGGAAAGCAGTTTTATGCACCATTTTTGTCGTCCACCCCTTCGTTGCCAACACCCTTGAAAGCTAAACAATACCTATGTATTTCACCTGGTTCCGTGTGGGAAACAAAGCGTTTACCGCTTCAAACTTGGATTGACTTTATTTTACAATTACCTAAAGATCAAGCTATTGTCCTCATGGGTGCGCCGAATGAAATGGAATTATCGGCTACAATTGCACGTGCGTGTCCTCAGCATAATATTCATAATCTAACGGGGAAATTGGGATTGTTGGAGGCGATTGGGGTGTACCAACAAGCCGCTTTGGCATTCGTGAATGATTCAGGCCCATTGCATATTTGCTCTGCGGTGAACACGCCTACGGTGGCGGTATTTTGTTCGACGACACCTGAATTTGGATTTGGACCTTTGGCTACTTGGAATCGGGTCATTGAATCAAACGAAAGTTTAACTTGTAAACCTTGCGGGTCGCATGGGAAAAAGAAATGCCCTTTAGGCCATTACGCTTGTGGCCATGGCATTCAAGTAAATCAATTACAGGAAGCTTATACTGATTTTTTAAGCGCGCGAGGCGAGTAAGTAAAGCACCGCCATGCGCACGGCCACTCCATTTTCTACTTGATCGAGTATGATTGAATGTGGCGAATCTGCCGCATCGGAACTTAATTCCACCCCGCGATTAATTGGGCCTGGGTGCATTAAGACAATTTCTTTGGGTAATTCTTCCAACATTTGGCGTGTTATGCCAAAGAATTGGGCGTATTCACGCAGACTTGGAAAGTATTTGATTTGTTGGCGCTCCAACTGTATCCGGAGCACATTCGCCGCGTCGCACCATTGTAACGTACTTTTCACATCGTGTGAAACTTCGACTCCTAAGGATTGAATGTGTTTTGGAATTAGGGTACTTGGTCCGCATAGACGGACATTCGCGCCTTGTTTCTTAAGTGCATAGATATTCGAAAGGGCTACTCGTGAGTGCAGAATATCACCGATAATTGCGATGTTTTTCCCGTCTAGGTCACCGAGCTTTTCGCGAAGCGAGTAGGTATCTAATAAAGCTTGCGTCGGATGCTCGTGCGTTCCGTCTCCTGCATTGACAATATTTGCTTTGATATGTTTGGCCAAATAATGCGGAGCACCAGGACTTGCGTGGCGCATCACGATCATGTCGACCTTCATGGCCAAAATATTATTGACCGTATCGAGTAAAGTTTCTCCTTTCTTAACAGAGCTTCCGGAGGCTGAGAAATTGATGGTATCTGCTGAGAGGCGTTTTTCGGCTAATTCGAAGGAGAGTCTGGTGCGGGTAGAGTTTTCAAAAAATACATTGGCAATCGTAACGTCACGTAAGGAAGGAACTTTTTTAATCGGTCGGTTGAGAACTTCTTTAAATTCTTTGGCCGTTTTAACGATTAAGTGGATAGACGCTTCGTCCAAATCCTTGATCCCTAATAAGTGTGGCGATTTCAACATATTTTTATTGGGTGATTAACCAAATTTTATCTGCTTCGTGGCCTTGTTCCTGCCATTCAACGAGCACTTTTTCCGTAGGCAGCGTGTTGACTGCTTTACCCACGTAGTCTGCGTTAATCGGCAGGTCTCGGTTGTAAATACGGTCGATTAGTACACAAAGCTCCACTTTTGTGGGTCTTCCAAAGGAATTCATTGCATCCAACGCTGCACGAACCATGCGGCCAGTAGCGAGTACGTCGTCAACTAAAATGACACGTTTATTTTCGATTAAGAAGGAAATGTCCGTTGAATTAGGTGCGATCGTGTCGCGTCTACGGTAGTCGTCACGGAAGAAGGTGGCGTCTAATTTACCTACTTGAAATGTCTGGTTGAGTTGTTTGCCAAGTTCCTTGGCGATGCGTTCTGCGAAGTAGATCCCACGTGGTTGTAGGCCTAGAATAACAGTTTCAACATCTTTGATTTGATTCTCAATGAGCTCTTGGCATAACCTGGATATGGTTATTTCCAATAGTGGGCTTGATAAAATCAGCTTGCGAGTCATTGGGACAAAGGTATGAAAATTAATTAAATATCACTTCGTTTGGGTCAAATAGGGGTAAAATTTGGTCTTTATCTGAAACATTTGGGTTGTCTATACCCCATGAAATTTGTAAGCTTGGGTCATTCCAACGAAGCCCTGATTCGGCTTCTTTATTCCAAAATTCTGTGCATTTGTAGACAAAAATTGTTTCTTCTAAGGCGACGAATCCGTGCGCAAAACCAACGGGTACATAGAGCATATTGCCTTGATCCGCGTCAAGAATGAAGGAAGCATGTTGGCCGAAGGTGGGTGAACTTTTGCGTAGGTCAACAATCACGTCTTTTACTTTTCCGGTCATGCAACGCACTAATTTTCCTTGAGCATGGGGATCTTTTTGGAAATGAAGTCCACGCAAAACACCTGCCGTCGAAAAGGAGAAGTTGTCCTGAACAAAATCTTCGGGGATTCCATTGGCAGCAAAACGCTTCTGATTATATGACTCGTAAAAGAAGCCGCGATCATCGTGAAATTTAGTGGGTATACACTCAATAACGCCTGCGAATGGGTGGTTGATAAATTGCATAGAATTAAAATTCCTTATGTTTGATAATGGCAAGGAAAGCCTTTAATTTGCGCCAAAATTATCGATATTTACTCAGTAAACCAATTTCTATTTCTCAATTCCGTATGAATTCACAGCAATTAGTTAATCAAATTGAGCGCAAGCGATCTTTTTTGTGTGTGGGTTTGGATACGGATCCCCGCTTAATTCCTTCTAAATTTAAGCAAGAAGCTGATCCTGTGTTTGCATTCAATCAAGCGGTGATAGACGCAACGGCTGATTATGCGGTGGCGTATAAACCAAACATTGCTTTTTATGAGGCATTGGGGCCGAAGGGCTGGGAAAGTTTACAAAAAACGATGGAATATATTCCTTCGGATATTTTTACAATTGCAGATGCGAAACGTGGGGATATTGGGAATACGGCTTACATGTATGCGCAAACGTTTTTTGACCCCGCTTCGAGTGGATTGAATTTTGATTCGATTACCGTCGCTCCCTACATGGGGCATGATTCGGTAGAGCCTTTTCTTCGTTTTGAGGACAAATGGGTTATTTTATTAGCCTTGACTTCGAATCCGGGTAGCCATGATTTCCAAATGACTAAGTCGGAAGATTACATTCCTATGTATGAGCGTGTGATGCGTTTGGCACAAACGTGGGCTTCGCCGGAGGAATTGATGTTTGTAATTGGGGCGACACGGGTTGATTTTTTACAAAAGGTACGTGAAATAGCACCGGATAATTTCTTTTTAGTGCCAGGTGTGGGTGCGCAGGGGGGTAGTTTGGAAGATGTGTCTCGCTATGCGATGAATTCGCGCGTAGGTTTATTGGTTAATTCTTCTCGCGGAATTATTTATGCGGGTGATAACCCTGCTGTGGATTCGAAGCGGGAAGCCCAAAAATTGCAGGAAGAAATGTCAACGTATTTAGACGCATATTATATCAAATAACATGGAATTAGGAATCGGAACCCCAGCCTTATTGTTTTCAACCGTTTCGTTATTGATGATCGCTTTCACGAATCGATTCATGTCAATGGCTTCGTTGATTCGTGGTTTGCATGAAAAGTTCCAACAAAACCCAGATGAGTCTATATTAAAGCAAATTCAGAATCTTCGATTGCGCATGAAATTGATTCAAAACATGCAGATTATTGCGATTATGAGCCTAATCCTGAGTGTTGTTTGTATGTTTTTTATATTTCTTGAGATGCAAATGGTATCTCGTTGGTTCTTTGGCACGGCTTTAGTGGGCATGTGTGCTGCATTGATGCTGAGTGCCTGGGAGATTACGATATCTACGAAGGCACTGGAAGTGGAGCTTTCCGACATGGAAGATATCTTGGCCAAAAAACATTAATTATTCGAATAGTATAAATTTTCCCGCTAATATTTCAAAAATTGAAATATAGTATTATTTTTGTGTACAATTTTGATTTGAAACAGCGGTTTAACCGTTTAATCATAAAAATACTACTTAGGCGGATTGAATAAAGGCTCGGAATTTTTCTGAGTCTTTATTGTTTCCGCCTCTTTCGTTTTAGGCTTTCAAGATGAGGCAAGAAAGGGGAGGTAAGGTGAGGGCGATGGAGAATGCTTTTCCGTGCCAACCGTATTCTTCGGTCATTGCGGCACCCTTCGTAGGGTAGTCGGACCCACCAAATGCACCATTATCTGAATTGAAGACTACTTTCCAGACTCCTGGCAAAGGAACACCGATGCGATAATCTTC
Organism: uncultured Cytophagaceae bacterium; assembly: GCA_903898715.1. GTDB lineage: Bacteria > Bacteroidota > Bacteroidia > Cytophagales > Spirosomataceae > Aquirufa > Aquirufa avitistagni. The sequence goes on along the minus strand of CAIUGL010000077.1, from coordinate 10,907 downwards.
ACGCGGTGCAGGTGTTAGGTTAAGGATAACGATGAGTTGTTGTTTCGCGGTTTCACCCTTACGAACAAAACTGATGACTGAATTTCCTTGATCGTTTGATTCTAACCATTCAAAAGTTTCATGCGAAAATTGCTTGACGTGCAAAGCTGGTTCTTCCCGGTATAAGGTATTCAAGGCCTTCATGGTTTCTTGAATGCCTTTATGAGGAGCATAATCTGTTAAATGCCAGTCTAAGCTCACACTGTGATTCCATTCTTCTCTTTGGGCAAATTCTCCTCCTTGGAAGATTAATTTAGTTCCCGGGTGTGTAAACTGCTCGGAGAACAAGAGGCGCAAATTGGCAAATTGTTGCCATTCATCCCCGGGCATTTTATTGATGAGCGAGTTTTTCCCATAAACGACTTCGTCGTGGGAGAGAGGAAGGCAGAAAGTCTCTGTAAAAGCATAGATCAACGAGAATGTCAGATCATTTAGGTGATGCTGGCGGTGAATTGGATCTTTTTGGAAGAAGCGCAGGGTGTCGTTCATCCAGCCCATCATCCATTTTTGGCCAAAACCCAGGCCGCCCATGAATACGGGTTTGGTAACGCCTGGAAAACTGGTAGATTCTTCAGCGATGATTTGGATATCTGGGAATTCACCGTACAAGTGTACGTTGAGGTCTTGTAAGAACGAGATGGTGTCTAGGTTATGGTTTCCGCCAAATTCATTGGGTTCCCATTCGCCGTCATTTCGGGAGTAATCAAGATATAACATTGATGCTACGGCATCTACGCGTAGTCCGTCGATGTGATAGCGATCTAGCCAAAAAGCTGCGTTCGAAAGTAAGAAGCTGCGTACTTCGGTCCGGCCGTAATCGAAGATATAGGATTTCCAATCTGGGTGGTATCCTTTTTTGGGATTTGGATGTTCGTAGATAGGCGTGCCGTCAAAGTCTTTTAATCCGTGTGCATCGCCTGGAAAGTGGGAGGGAACCCAGTCTAAAATGACTCCGATTCCGGCTTGGTGTAATGCTTCAACGAGTTGCATGAATCCTTGTGGGTCACCGAAACGTGAAGTTGGCGCAAAATATCCCGTAATTTGATACCCCCAAGAAGGATCATACGGGTATTCCATGACTGGCATAAATTCCACGTGAGTGAAATTCATTTCTTTGACATAGTCGACTAATTTGACAGCGAACTCGGCATAGCTCAAAAACTCATTATCCAATGTTTTTTGCCATGACCCCAAATGTACCTCATAAATAGACATGGGGGCGTTTAACGCATTTTTTGTGTTGCGTGATTGCATCCATGGGGAATCGTTCCATTCCTTATAGGTATTCCAAACGATGGAGGCAGTTTTGGGAGGGGTTTCGCAATAAAGACCCATGGGGTCTAATTTCTCAAGATATTCGCCGGAGCGTGCTTGGATGCCGTATTTATAGGTTTCACCGGTCCGAACACCCGGAATAAATCCTTCCCAGATTCCGGAGGCATCCCATCGGCGCATGAGTGGGTGTGAAAATTTATCCCAAAAGTTGAAATTTCCGATGACCTGGACAGATTCAGCGTTAGGTGCCCATACGGCAAAGAAGGTTCCTATTTCTCCTTCATGTTCGATTTCGAAGGCCCCCAGTTTTTCGTAAAGCCGTGTATGCTTGCCATTTAGGAATAAAGCAACATCAAAATCGGTCAAGCGGGAATACGGTTTTACGTTGGCCATAAGGGGTTCAGTTTCAATGATAAGGCTAAAATAGCGAAATTTAATTACAAAAAAATACGCTTTTTTTGAAGTCGTAGTTTGGATTTAAAAGGGAAAACTCTACCTTTGTGCCACCAAAATAAATAATGGTCCGTTCGTCTAGGGGTTAGGACACGTCCCTTTCACGGATGAAACACGGGTTCGATTCCCGTACGGACTACTTCGGTAGGCAAAAAACCACTCAGGCGAGTGGTTTTTTTGTTTATGAGGAATTTCAAAAGTCTTGGAATTTTCAAATTCAATTGCGTTAATAATTCTTTGTTATCAGGGATGTTGTTAAAATCGAAATCCTACAGTTGAACCTTTCAGCATTTTTTAAAAAGGTTATTGCAAGTGCCAACTAGTGTTGAAATTAATAAATGAATAATTAGTTGGCACAAATGTTAACTAAAATCAACCAACAATAAATCCTTATAAAGTGATGTTTTAAAGGATCGTAAATTACCAAACTGACTGTTTGAGCTACATCTTGCAATTTGACCGGATTCAATCCCAAAATTATTTCCGTGGTTAGCGCATCTAAATTTATTATTCTGAAAACTCCACTGATTTTTTGTTCCCAAATGTGGGCAGCAATTATCAAAAGCCACCAAAATGGTATCACTTTTCCTTAATAACAACACCCCATTTTCTAAATCATTTACAAAATTTATAGCTGTCAATAACTTAGAATAATTCTCATGCTTCAAATGGAAATAGCCTTTATTTTGATCTATCATAAACCCTGCAGCCCCAATTAACTTTAATCGATCTAAATAATCTTTTTCTTCCTGCGGGATAATAACGGTTGCTTCGTTTTTAGCATTGGAACACGATTCAGACATCGCTGCTCCTACCATGGAAAGCACTAAAGCGGGACAAGTTTTTAACGTAAATTCTCTTCTTTTCATGAATCAAAAACCTGACCTTTACATCAGTTTTTATTCGTTTTACATTTAATAATATTATATTTGCACTGCTTTATTTCATATGCAAAATACAGAAAATATAGATTTAGTAGCCCAATTTCGTCAGGAAAACGTTGATTTTTCTAAAATCGAACGTGCCCGGGCATCCAGAACCGTTGTCACTGCTGGCCTTGAGCCATACACAGGCACTTGGGGAACAGCACAAAAGAAACATTTATTAAATCGTGTTTTAACAGGTTATGCAAATAGGCATCTATTAGACCTTAATAATCTAACCTTACAAAAGTCTTTAGACTTAATTTTTACTCCTGAAAAACAACCCAGTCTTCCGGTTAATGACTATGATCATGAAATCACGAAGGAAGAAACTGAAAAACAAGGACACTTATACATACCTCCTGGGAAGGAATATGTATTTGCTCCTGAGCCCAATAACGGTTCACCATGGCCTAGACATCAGTCTTTTGACGCTTGGTTATATAAAAATATGATCACGCAAAGTACTTCCGTACACTGGCGTATGGTGTTTTTCTTGCATAACTTATTAGCAGCTGGAAAAGGTAGTGTTAAAATGTTCTATCAACATTACATGACCATTTTTAACAGCTGTTTTGAAACGTACAAATCCACTATCTATAAAATAACATTGGATCCAACTATGTTGGACTACCTTAACCTCCAAAATAGCCTTAAAAGTGCTCCTGATGAAAATTATGCGCGCGAGTTACAGGAATTATTTACGGTAGGTAAAGGGCCTAATTCGAAATTTACGGAGAAAGATGTTAGTGAAATGGCTCGATGCTTGGTGGGTTGGCAATTTGATTGGGATAGTAAATCAAACAAAACAGGCCCTATCACGAACATATTTTCAGATTTTAACCATGATGATCAGGATAAACAATTCTCGGCATTTTATGGAAATCGTGTTATAAGGGGTCGGAAAGGCCAGGATGGCATGAAGGAATTAGATGATGTAATTGACATGATATTTAGCGTCAATGAATGTGAATTATACCTCTGTAGAAGGCTTTATCAGTTTTTCTGTTACCCAATCATTAACGATACGGTAGAAAAAAATGTCATCGCACCGATGGCCGATTTATTGCGTAAAAATAATTTTGAACTTATGGTTCCGCTTCGTGCACTTTTAGGAAGTGCTCATTTTTACGATACTTCGTTTTACAATTCGTTGGTTAAATCTCCCCTAGAATTCATGTTCGGCTTTTATAAAGAATTTGATATGTATTTGGTGAATACGGATGGAGGGGATATTCCAAAACGCTACTCAGATCCATTGACCGCCAATTTTTATAAATACAGTAAATTGCAGTGGGAAATGAGCAATATGGGCTTGAATTATACCGAGCCTCCTAGCGTATCTGGTTGGCCTGCTTATTACCAAGTGCCGGTATACGATTTATTCTGGATTAATTCTGATACGATTGCAAAGAGGTCCAACATTGGTAATAGTATTGGGAAATGGGGTGCTTGGGTTGGGTCAGGCGACGTCAAAGGAAATGTTCACAATCAAATTGATAAAATCAAATTCATCAATACGTTAAAATCTCCAGATAATATTGATTTGGTAATTGATGAAACAGTGGAAAGAGTGATGGCTGTTCCAATTAGTGCTAAGGCGAAGGAACGTATTAAATTAAGTGTTTTGGGTGGTAATGCGCCATCTTACTACACGCAATTATATCAGGCTTATAAGCAAAATCCAACTGAAGCGAATAGGTTAACTTTAAATAATCGTTTAGAAAATTTGTTTGGGGCATTATTCCAAATGGGAGAAATACACTTGTTTTAAAATGGATAGAAGAAAATTCATACATCAAATGACACATGCGGCAGCCCTGCCTGCATTGTTTTCTTCATTTCCATTTGAAGCCATGGGAATTGGATCCGAATCCGAATTGTCCCAAACGATTGCCGAAGGAAATATCTTGGTAATTATTGTTTTAAATGGTGGAAATGATGGGCTAAATACGGTGGTTCCATTGAATATGTTGTCGAAGCTAAATCGTGTTCGCTCGACTGTCATGTTACCAGATAATAAAATATTACCACTAGAAGGAACAGAATTAGGTCTTCATCCATCTCTTAAAGGATTTCAATCCTTGTTTAAAGAGAATCGCTTGAAAATTGTTCAAGCCGTCGCATATCCTGATCCAAGTTATTCGCATTTTAGATCCATGGATATTTGGGATTCAGCTTCTGATTCGTATAAATACGAAAATAGCGGTTGGGCTGGTCGTTTCATCGAGACCAAACATCCGAATTTTCCAGAAGCTTACCCTACTCAACTGTTTCCTCATCCCTTATCTATGGAAATTGGTGGAAATTCTTCACTGATGTTTACAGGAAAGAGATCCTTTACCAGCGTAGTTGCCTCCAACCCAGAATCTTTTTTTGAAATCATTAATGAGTTTGATAATAATTATCCTTCTACACCCATTGGGGAGAAGTTGAAATTTTTGCAGCTCATGGCTAAGCAGTCAAATGCCTACGGAAAGGTGTTAAAAGAGCAATATAAAAAAGGAACTGACTACGCATTTCCAAGAAGTAATTTAGGGGATCAATTAAAGATAATAAGCCGACTTATTTCAGGGGGCTTACAAACCAGAATTTATAAAGTTCAAATAGGTGGTTTTGATACCCATGGTTCGCAAGTAGACCCTTCTGACAAAACGAAGGGAATGCACGCCAATCTTTTGAAAGAAATAGATGATGCGGTAGCTGCTTTCATGAAGAGTTTGGACCAAATGGGTAAATCGGATCGTGTATTAGGGATGTGTGTTTCAGAATTTGGTCGGACAGTACATTCCAATGGAACGAACGGCACAGATCATGGCACCGTTTCACCGATTATTTTGTTCGGAAATAAAGTTGACCCTAAGGTTGTAGGTAAGAATCCTATCATTCCAGATAATACGCAGTATTCCTATGAAATGGATCTACAATACGATTTCCGTCAAGTGTATGCTTCAGTCATGAATCAATGGATGGGCGGTTCAAAAGCATTTGCGAAGGATATATTATTCAGAGAATTTGATCAAATTCCAATCATTCAATCAGCCGCTATTGACTCGGATGAAGACGGTGTTCCGGATGTATTTGATAAGTGCAATGACACCCCGTTAGGTACATTAGTAGATGCCAATGGATGTGAATTTTTCATTTTACCCGCGTCTAATTTCAAATTAGAAGTTGTGTCTGCAACTTGTGTAGGCGCGACAAATGGGTCATTAAAAGTTTCAGTCGTAAATACTAGTTTTGCTTATTCATTAATGGTCAAAGGACCAAATAAATATGAAAAACAGATCGCAATACCTAAAGGTGTAGCCAATAGCGTCTTGAGTGGGTTAGCTTTAGGCGAATACAATTTGACTTTCACGGTTGATAATGTTAAAAACTACCAACAAGTCTTCGATATAAAGATTGGAGAACCAGCTCCTTTGGTAGTTCAATCAACCATCGACGTGGAAAATAAATCAATGAGTATTAAACTAGGTGGTGCAACTTCCTATTTAGTGAGAATTAATTCGGCTACGTTTAAAGTGACGGAGGCGAATTGGTCCACCTCGTTACCTGCTGGTCTCGTAAAACTCCAAGTAAGTACCGATTTAAATTGCCAAGGCCTCTATATCGAAGAGTTTTTTGTTTCAGAGTCAGTTAAGGCATTCCCTAATCCTACGACCGGCCCCGTACAAGTATATGTGAATGGGGTAGACCAAAAAATTGATATTTCTATTGTCAATCCAGCTGGAGTAAATGTCTTAAATCAAACTTATTCAGTCTCATCGTCACGATTAGTTGCTTTAGATTTAAGTGATTTCTTTGCGGGCCTTTATTTAGTTCGCTTAAAAGGTGACACAGTGGATCAAACATTAAAAATAGTTAAGCTATGAAATATCTAGGAATTTTATGGATTAGCCTATTGTTATTTGCCTGTTCTGAAGCAGAAGAAACAATTACTCCCGTTCCAAAAGTAATTCCACCGCCTACGGCCGCTGTACTTACCTTACCAGCCAATAACTCCGTTTGTTTTGAAGGTAATAACACGGTAGCAACTACGGCGGATGTTGAATTTACATGGTCTAAAGCAAAAGATACGGAGGTTTACGATTTGGTTGTAACAAACTTGAATACCTCAGTTAACACGACAAAATCTGGGAATAGCGATACTAAAGCAACGATAACTCTGCTTAGAGGCACACCATACCGTTGGCAAGTCATTTCAAAATCAAAAAATACGAAAGATACAGCTAGCAGTGAGGTTTGGAAATTTTACCTAGCTGGTGATGGAGTTTCCACCTTTGCGCCTTTCCCAGCTACCATTGTTGCTCCATTAAGTGGGGTAACGGTTACAGCTGATGCTGCTGGAAAAGTCAATCTTATCTGGACTGGTGCAGATCCAGATAGCAAGGTTTTGAAGTATGAAGTTTATGTGGACACTGATCAAGTCAAAGTTTTAAATAGGCAGGTAACGCCTACCAGTACAACAAATACGAATCTTTTGGTCAATGTGAAATCAGGTTCTGTTTATTATTGGTCTGTAAAAACGAGCGATGGAGTATTAAACTCTTACTCAGTTCCATATAGCTTTAGGGTCAAATAATCAGTAATCTTTGTTTTGAAGATACTTGATTAGGGTTTCTATAAATTTTTTGGAATAATTAAGCAACAAAAAACCACTCGCTAGAGTGATTTTTTGTTTTTAGGCAATAGTTTTATAACCACAGTTGTTTGATTCTTTGGAACTCTGATTTACTCCTTATCATCGCCTTTAGTTCCGTAGCAAATTAGAATCAGAGGCAATCACTTTAATTTAATCGACGGAGTGTTACCAATTTTACATCTAGATCGTTAGCTTTCAGCAACGAGTTACTAAATACCTTCAAGGTTCCACTTCCAGCTTTCAAACGCACAGAACCTAAAATTAAAGGCTTAAAATCTTTCATATAAGACTCCTCACGCGCAACAATATCATTTTCCATTCCAAAAAGAGGCACGTTATTTTCTTTATTGATTTTACTGGTCACGATGGAATCACCAAAAGACATCGATAATGTTGTTCCAATATTCTCTTTTGAGCAAGTATAATAAAGGCTTACTTCAAAATCACCTGCTTGCTCAAGTGCAACTTCCCAACTGATATAATCGTCCTTTGATAGCCAATTTGTCATGTGGCTATCATTGGGGTGTTGATTGGAACGTTTAATATTTCCATGTCCAAAACCCTCGCTAACAGGTAATTGGGTTATAGGCAACCCGGGATGACCGATGACCAAAGGTCGATCGTCTTCATTGGGAAGTTCGGTTAATACTTCTGATTTCCATTTATTTTTTACTTCTAAAAGTTTTTGATAATCAGCGGGAAAAGAACTGGCCATATTGATTGTTTGTGCATAATCATCTACTAAATTATACAATGCATCATCCGCGGCTAATCTGAAATTTTGTGATCGAACACTGATTTGTCTATTCCAATAACTTACAATAAAACGGTTGGAATCTACTAATGCTTGATTTCCTAACAATAATGGTTTAAGGCTTTTTCCATCCAATTGTTTTTTGGATGTAACTGGTATATCGGCTAAATCTGCCAATGTAGGTAATAAATCCATAACGCTGGTGATGGACTTGATTTGAGTTCCACCCGTTAACTTAGCAGGCCACTGCATAATTAAAGGAGATCTGACTCCACCTTCATCCGTAGTTCCTTTAATTCCTTTCATCCCTCCATTCCATCGATGACCATTGGGCCCATTATCTGAAAAATATAGTACAATGGTATTTTGGGTTAGCTTCAATTCATCTAATCGTTGCATGAGCCGACCTACATTCCAATCGATATTTTCTGTCATAGCAAGCGCTGCTTTTGTATGCAAGATATTTTCCTTGGAGGCAATCGTCCCTTTTTGGCTTAGTTCTATATTTTTATACTTGTTCCAATTTTCTGTTGGCACTTGCATGGGACTATGCGGTGTATTCAAAGGCAAATAAAGAAAGAATGGAGATTTTGCATGTTGGTCCATAAATTCAATGGCATGATTTGTTAGATCATCAGTTACATATCCTTTTCCCTTGGTAATTTCTCCGTTATGTTCAAGAATTGGATTAAAATAATTACCCCAATGGCCGGAGCAAAAACCATAAAAATCATCAAATCCTCTCGAATTTGGATGATATGGTGCCTGACCTCCATTATGCCATTTTCCGTAAGCTGCTGTTGAATAACCGGCATTTTTGAAAATTTGAGCAATAGTAGTCTCGTCTAAATCTAATCTCACTCTTCCGGTAGCCGTTCCTGAAATACCGCCACGCACATGATACCGCCCCGTCAACAACTCAGCACGTGTGGGCGAACAAACTGGGCTAACGTAGAAGTGCTGAAAGCGAACTCCGTTTTTTGCTAGCTTATCGATGGAAGGAGTAGCTACTGTTAAGTTGCCATTATATCCTAAATCACCCCAGCCTTGGTCGTCGCTTACAATAATTATGATATTTGGCTTTTCAAATTTTTGACCAAAGGACGGATACATGGTACATGTCGACAAAATCAGAAAAATAAAACGGATAAAATTATTCATAACATGGATAGCTTAGCTTAAACAGTCTTTGTGTGGAATTTTATATAATTTTCAATTTAAAACTAATTTGAATAAAAACTAGCCCAATGGCAAGTTGAGTGCTAGGTACAAAAGCCCAAAGAAGTGATTTTAAATCTATTAATCAGGTCAGAAAACATACAAAAAGCAATTATTTAATTCTGGTTATGTTTTGAATTATTTACGATTCTCTAGGTTGGAGCTTTGTGAAGCTGGATCATTTCGAAAGGTAAAACCGATTACGTGTATGGTTTTTTTGCCTATGATTGGTATTATAGTTGAACTGAAATACGATTTTATCATCTGTTTAGATGAGCCTGGTAACAAAAAAAAGAAAGGCCAATGTTGGCCTTTCTTTTTTCACTAAGCTTAAACTTATAATTAAGCTTTCGCAGCAGAAGCTCCTTTTGCAATGCTGTAAACAACTAAACCGAAACCAATTTTGTTGATCGCATCCGCAATGTTGTAAGCTAGGTCAATATTACCTGCCATACCGTCTAATAAGTTACCTGGTAACATCATGTAACCGATAGGGTAGATTGCCCAACCAACTAATGTGAACCAACGCATTACTTTGTAACCAGACTTTACGTGCTCGTTATCAGAAGCAGCAGCTAACTTAGATGCCTCACCTGCGTAGATTTCATAGATGATTACAGCCCAACCCAATGTTGAGATGATTCCCCACATTACGTTTTGCTCAGGTACAACTGCCTCACCGATGTAACCTGCAACTAACATCACTACTGATCCGAAGATTAAGCGAGAAAGCATGCCTGTTTTTGCACCAGCTGGCTTTAAGATTAAGAAATACTCAATACACATCAAAGGTACTGTTAATGTCCAGTCAATGTAACGGAATTGAGTTGGTGACTCACCTGTGTCTAACCATACACCACGCATGTAGAAATAGTGTACTGCAGCAATAAATGTTATCAATGCGGAAATCAATAAAGATGTTTTCCATTTGTCATTAACTGTTCCTCTTTCTACAATAAAGAAAATTGAAGCAGCAAGCATGGACATGTAACCTGTAAAGAAGGTAAATCCAATGTAATCTCCGGCAGCAAGTGTGCCATTCAGTAAAATGTTTAATGTTTCCATAATAGAAATGTTTAAAGTGATAAATAAAATATGTTACTGTACTGTTTAATTTAATTCGTTGAAAGTTAAACACTTAAATTTAAATATTGTTTTGAATCGAATAAAAAAAATTAAAATAAAAATAAAAATTGTGCAAAATATTCCTTTACGGCCTCTTAGGGATGATTTTGTGCATTAAAAAAAAATGAGGTAAAGTTAAAATTGACAGAAAAATAAATGCATGAGCGAGCCATTTTTGTTGGCTCACCATCAAAACATAGACGATCCCCATCACAAATGCAGCAATGGTAAAGGGTAATAACCTCAGATACAGATCCTTAGTACTAAGCGCTAGACTACTTGTCAGTACACGTATACTATAGATGGAATGGCACCCAGCAAAGTAACACATGAAGGCAGGTAGCAGAGGTAAATACATGCCTAGGAGCAACGTGACACCTGTATTAATAAAGTAGCCAGTATGCTCTTTTTGGAAACCCAAAAGGATGCAAAGTATATAAAAGCCCACTGGCAGGGCATCAACTGTAATGTGTAT
>CAIUGL010000076.1 GCA_903898715.1 uncultured Cytophagaceae bacterium | reverse complement strand
CCGGCATTTTCGAATAGCTGCGCCCACTCATCGGGCTGAAACATTTCGGCCTTGAAGTAATTGACAAAATCCGGGTATTTGACATTCGGGCCGAACGCCTTGTTGTGAAAATTCGCAAAAAACGATTGCGTTTTATTTGGCTCCTGCCAGCGACGCCAGTACCATTCCGCATAGCGATCATACACACCTACCTTATCACGGCCGGTTGGGCTATACGCCGGAACCGAATACAAACCCCAGTGAATAAATATACCAAATTTGGCGTCTTCGAACCAGGTTGGCACAGGCCGACTGTCAATAGACTCCCAATTATTTTGATAGGTTTTTTGGCCGAAAAGGCCACTAGAGATCAGGCATAAGCCTAGAAATAAGTACTTGATTTTCATGCGGTTTAGAATTATGGAGACTAATTTAATTAAAATTGCTAATTTCAGAAACCTAAACCGATTTAATCCGAATGCAAACTTGGACGTGCGCCCAGCCGGGAACTTTTGAATTACAAGAAACAGAAATACCTCATCGTCCAGCGGGATATTCGCTGTTGCGCGTTCGTGCGATAGGTATTTGTGGCACTGACATACACGCGTTTGCTGGGAACCAACCCTTCTTTCAATATCCTCGAATTTTAGGGCATGAATTAGCGGCCGAGGTCATGGAATCAGAGCAATTTTCAACTGGAGAATTGGTGACGATTATCCCTTATTTTAATTGTGGAACTTGCTCCGCGTGCCAACAAGCCAAACCGAATTGTTGTGAAAATATCCAGGTTTTTGGTGTGCACACCGATGGCGGCATGCGCGAATTTATCACCGTGGAGGACCGATTTATCTTAGCCGGGAACGGGCTTTCGGCAGACGAACTAGCACTGGTAGAACCCTTATCCATCGCCGCACATGGATTACGTCGCGGAAAAATTCAGGCGGGCGAAAAGGTGCTTGTCATGGGTGCCGGGCCCATCGGATTGTTTACCATATTACTGGCAAAAATTCAAGGAGCACAGGTCGAAGTGGCTGAACCGAATGCGACGCGTTTGGCATTTTGTACGGAAAAATTAGGCGTCCAAGCGGCTTCTCAAACGAGTTATCAAACGGTCATCGACGCCACCGGAAACCGCGCAGCCATCGAATCTGGTTTTGCCAAAATCGCCCACGGCGGTCAATATATCCTCATTGGGCTTCAAAAAGAGGCCATTTCCTTCATCCACCCCGAATTCCATAAACGCGAAGCGACGCTCATGAGTAGTCGCAACGCTACTACTGAAGACTTCCTTTATGTGATGGATTTACTTCGAACTCAGCAGATAAGCGCGCATGATTTCATCAGCCACCACGTGGCTTGGTCGGCAGTTGCTGAGGTATTTCCGAAGATTCACTTGCCGGAGATGGGGGTGATAAAAGCAGTTATCAGTCGACAGTAGTCAGTGGACAGTCCGGAGGGAAAAGAGTCCGGAGGGAAAAGAGTCCGGAGGGAAAGAGTCCGAAGTCAAATTAGACGCTGGACGTTAGACGTTAATCCGTAGGGAAAGAGTCCGAAGGGAAATAGTAGAGAGGTAAGAGGTAAGAAGTGAGAGGTAAGAAGTCCGAAGGAAAATTTCTAGCGTCTAGGGTCTAACATCTATTTTGCCTCCGGACTATTTCCCTCCGAACTAAAAACCCCACGCTAAAGCATGGGGCTATCAATTTCTCCGGACTACGGACTATTTCCCTCCGGACTATCCACTGACCACTGACTACTGTCCACTTCCCCCTACCTCGGTTGAATTTCTTGTAGCGTCGACTGAACTTTGGGCGCTTGGCGAGGGCCGCGTTGCGGGTCGATATCGCGCTGGGTCGTGCGCTGCGATTTGTCTTTCAAGATGAAAAAGCGCAAGGCAAATTCGTGCGTTTGGTTACTAATTTTGGACACTACGCCCGTTGGCATTTCATACACATAGCCCAAATAAAACTTCTTACTCGCCTGAATGCCCAAGCGAATACCGATACTTTCCTGGTGACGGTAGTTTAATCCCGCATCTAACTTTCCGCGAAGATTTGCCATTAATTGAACATCCCAACTTAATGGAACGTCGGTCGCAATTCGCGCCATGGCATTCGGATATAAGGTTAAATCATCGCTTAGTTCAAGCTTTGTCCCAACCATCGTATACATGTAAGTCGCATCCTTATATCCTCCCGAAAGCTCACCAAAATCATATTTAATAATCCTTGGCATCGCAAAACTCACAAAAAATCCATCCTGCTTACTGATCTTAACACCCCAGCCCGTATTGAATTTCAGGCCCGTTGACCGATCCGCATTAAAGAGTGGATCCCCTTGATTTGTTAATGCCAAACCGGTAAAATTCAAGGCCACATTAGCCAAACCTAAACGGATACCCCCAGACAAAATCCACTTCTCGGATAAGCGGGTATGGTACGCAAAATCGCCAGAAAAGGTCGTCATTTTGACAGGGCCCAACTGGTCCAACATCGCATTGACTCCAATTCCGCGACGCTCCTTCCACTTAAAATTTCCATTAAAAAAGAAGGTTTGGGGCGCGCCCTGAATCCCCAACCACTGCTGGCGGTACATCACAAAAACCTCACTGGTATCGCCCCGACTTCCCGCCGTCATCGGATTATAGACCTGCGGATTTAAGCGATACAAATTGTACTGCGGCTCTATTTGGGCATGCGCAATTTCCGCTGAACAAATCAGCAAAAATAGGATGCCTAAGGCGAGTTGGGTAATGTTTTTCATTTAAATAAACTTTAGTCCGAAGTCATTAGTCCGGAGGAATCTTTTCTCTTATAACATGTATCATATCCAATGTCTAGAGCCCAAATTTCCTTCGGACTCCGGACTTCGGACTGACTATTTTGCTAACCGATTGATATACACATACTGCCCGATATCCGGCCATTTTCCGCGGTAATCAATCACATAGTAATACGTTCCATCAGGCAATAATTGGTCATCTTCCAAGAGGCTAAATGCACGGTCCGTTTTACCGCCCCAGTCATTTTTATAGTTCTCAGTTTCATAAACCACATTGCCCCAACGGTTAAAAATGGTCAACCTGTTTGGCTGACGCCGCAGGATTCCTGGAATGATTAAGACGTCGTTCAACCCATCCCCGTTTGGTGAAATACCTTGCGGTGCGAAGTCGGCGCAATCATCCGTATCCAAGCGGTTTTCAATACCATCTTTATCACAATCTGGTAGCGCACCGTAATTCACGTCATCCTCTAACTTATCCTCAATGCCATCACCATCTGAATCAATATCTTGATAATCTGGCTTGCCATCTTTGTCGGTATCCACTGGATTATTCTTATCCGGACCCGCCTCATACGCATCACTATATCCATCATTATCGGAATCCAAATCGCGGTAATCTGGTAGGCCATCGCCGTCAGTGTCCACTGGTTTGGCTGGATCTTTACCCGCCTCCACAGCGTCTGGAATTCCATCATTGTCGGAGTCCGTATCTTGGTAATCCGGCTTGCCATCACCATCCGTATCGATCGGTTTGTTTGGATTTGGTCCTGCCTCCACCGCATCTGGAATGCCGTCATTATCGGAATCCAAATCGATATAATCCGGCTTGCCATCACCATCCGTGTCCACTGGTTTAGTTGGGTCTTTGCCTGCCTCAACCGTATCTGAAATACCATCATTATCCGAGTCGGTATCCAAATAATCTGGCTTGCCGTCGCCGTCCGTATCCACCGGAATCGCTGGGTCTTTACCCGCTTCTACCGCATCTGGTATGCCGTCATTATCGGAATCTGTATCCAAGTAATCTGGCTTGCCATCTTTGTCGGTATCAACCGGATTCAACGGATCTTTACCCGCCTCCACAGCGTCTGGTATACCGTCATTATCGGAATCGGTATCTTGATAATCTGGCTTGCCGTCGCCGTCTGTGTCAACAGGCTTTAACGGATCGCTTCCAGCCTCAAGTGTATCCGGGATGCCATCGTTATCCGAGTCGGTATCTAGGTAATCTGGCTTGCCGTCACCGTCGGTGTCAACGGGTTTCGTTGGGTCCTTCCCTGCCTCCACAAAATCTGGTAAACCGTCATTATCCGAGTCTGAATCTTGGTAATCCGGCTTGCCGTCACCGTCTGTGTCCACTGGTTTCGACGGATCTTTTCCTGCTTCTACGCTGTCTGGAATACCATCGTTATCGGAGTCTGTATCCAAATAATCTGGTTTGCCATCGCCGTCTGTGTCCACTGGCTTCAACGGATCTTTGCCTGCTTCCACTGCATCTGGAATACCATCATTGTCGGAATCGGTATCTTGATAATCCGGTTTGCCATCGCCGTCCGTATCCACCGGTTTCGATGGATCTTTGCCCGCCTCTAAGCTATCTGGCAATCCGTCATTATCTGAATCCGTGTCTTGGTAATCCGGGGTGCCATCCCCATCAGTATCCACTGGATTACTTGGGTCTTTGCCTGCCTCCACGCTATCTGGTATACCGTCATTATCTGAGTCAATATCCCGGAAGTTTGGTCGGCCATCACTATCTGGATCAGCTCCTAATTCAACACGATCTGGAATGCCGTCATTATCTGAATCTAAATCCAAGTAATCTGGGGTGCCGTCAGCGTCTGTATCAATCGGTAATGGATTTGCAAATTGCTTACGGTCATCGAAACCATCGCCTTGATCATCTTGCAAGTTGGTGCAGCTTGGGCAGCGATCCGCACCTTCCCAACTGTCCGGAATTGTATCACCGTCGGAGTCTAGATCTAGGTAGTTTGGCGTACCGTCTTTATCCGTATCTGCCAACCCTTCGATGCCGTCAGCTAACCAGTCACCGTCCGAATCTAGATCACGGTAATTTGGTAACTTATCTCCATCAGGATCATTGGTCAATTCAACTGAATCTGGAATGCCGTCGCCGTCCGCATCTAAATCTAGGAAGTCTGGTGTGCCATCTTTGTCGGTATCTGGTACTTCCAAAGCGCCCGCTCCTTCGACACAATCGCCAAGACCGTTTCCATTCGTATCGATCGTTGCGCAATCCACGACTCCGTCTGAATTCGCATCGGTAGCGGCGCGGAATTTGGCATTTCCTTCGGCGCTATCTAAAATACCGTCACCGTCGGAATCTTTGTCTAAGTAATTTGGTATACCGTCGCCATCCATATCGCCGATGTACTCGCGCTTATCTGTGATTCCATCATTGTCGGAATCCAAGTCCACATAATCCGCATCGCCATCGCCGTCGGAATCACGATTTTTCTCGTAGCTATCATTAATACCATCGCCATCGGAATCTTCATCCAAGTAGTTCGGGATGCCGTCGCCATCAAAATCTTGACATGTCGGACCGCCACCGAAACACTCAAAGCTATTCGAGATACCATCGGAGTCGCAATCCGCATTTTGGAAGAATTTGTATTGCGGCGTACCTATCGCAGGTACTGCGCCGACGATACCACCCACGCAGAAATCCAATGGACTTGGATCCGTTCCATTTGGATTGCCATCGCCATCGCAATCGTATGTAGTCCAAACAGAAGTTGCGTTCGCGATCACTTGACTGGCCGGATTATAACTACATCCGCTCGTTGGATCCGTGCCATCCGTGCGCTCTACGGCATTGGTCACGCCGTCGCCGTCGCAATCATTTGCCAACCACGCTGCGGAAGGAACGAGTCTTTGATTCGCTGAATTCAAGCTACATGCATCCGCAGGATCGGTGCCATCAATCGCCTCTTGGCCATTGCTCACGCCGTCGCCATCACAATCCGCTGCAGGGTTTGATGGATCGCAAACCTCAATGGTCACCGTCGCCGTCGCACACACATTGGTCGCCGTGTTACACACTTGATAGATCAAGGTTACCCGTCCACCTTCATTGGCTGCTGGCACATAGGTCATCACACCTGTGAGTGCATTAAACGTGGCTGTACCGGTTGCCGTTCCGCCTGCTGCACGTGAGATGCTAATCGAAGCACCTGGTAGGAAATCATCGTTGGTCAGGATGTTGCCTGAGATAATTCCGGTCGGGCCCGACTGCAACATGTCGTTGGTCGCAACAGGGGTTAATTTATTTGGGTCGGTCGCATTTGGATTTCCATCTCGATCACAGTCTGCGGCGAGCCATGCTGCGGAAGGTGTCAATGTCTGATGGGCGATCACAAACGCACAAGGATCCGTTGGGCTTGTCCCATCTGCGCGTTCCATCGCATCAGATACGCCATCGCCATCAGAATCTAAATCACGGAAATCAGGAATTCCGTCTCCATCCGCATCGGTGATAGTTGATCCGGCACCTTGTTCATTGGCATCCAAAATTCCATCCCCATCGGAGTCTACATCGCGGTAATCTGGTAGGCCATCGCGGTCCGTATCTGCGGTTCCTTCGATTGCGTCACGCAATCCGTCATTATCGGAATCAAGATCTTTATAATCTGGCGTTCCATCCCCATCGGTATCCCGCGTGCCTTCGATTGCATCCGAAATGCCATCGCCGTCAGAATCTGTATCGCGGTAATTTGGAATGCCATCGCCATCGGTATCGATTAATCCTTCGACACTATCTGGAATGCCGTCGTTGTCTGCATCTGTTTCGCGGTAATCAGGAATATTATCCCCATCGGTATCGCGTGGTGCATTGCCGTTGGATCCACGCTCAATGGCATCGGTAATTCCATCGCCGTCTGAATCGGTATCGTATGGATCAAGTCCTCCGGTGCCGTCGCTATTTGGCGCGGTGTAACCACCATTTGCATCTAAAGGAATACCATCCGCATCTACGGATCCATCCACTAAACCGTCGCCATTGAAATCAAGACCGTTGGCTTCCCGGACATCCTTAATTCCATCACCGTCGGAATCTAGGTCAAAACGGTTCGGGATTCCATCGCCATCCGTATCACAGTTGGGTGAAGCTGGCGAACATGCCGCGTTTTCTACACTATCTAAAATTCCGTCGTTATCGTCGTCTAGGTCGGCCGTATCCACTACCCCATCGCCGTCATAATCTACTGGACAACCATTTAGGGGAACGGTGCCCACGGTTAAGCGGCATTGATCCGAACCGTCCAGTACGGTATCTCCGTCGGAATCCGTATCTCGGAAATCTGCGACACCGTCACCATCCGTGTCCACTGGCGTCGTGCCCGATCCTTTTTCATTGGCATCGGTAACGCCGTCACCGTCGGAATCTAAATCTAAATAATCAGGCGTTGTGTCTCCGTCCGTATCTGTCAAACCTTCGATCAAATCGGAAATTCCATCCCCATCTGAATCTGGATCCAAGTAATTTGGAATACTGTCTCCATCCGGATCTCCACGCAATTCAGTCGCATCAGGAATGCCGTCTGCATCGGAATCGAGATCACGGAAGTTTGGTATACCATCGCCATCCGTATCTACATTTCCTTCAATTGAATCGTTGATACCATCACCATCAGAATCTGTGTCTCTATAATCTGGTACTGAGTCGCCATCCGTATCTAAAGTGCCTTCAATTGCATCGGAAATACCGTCGCCATCTGAGTCCGTATCTAGGTAATTTGGAATGCCATCATTGTCGGAAGCGGTAGTTCCCTCGGTTGCATCCGAGATCCCGTCGCCATCTGAATCGAGGTCGCGGTAATTTGGAATACCATCACCATCCGCATCTGCACTACCTTCCACGGCATCGGTTATTCCATCTCCGTCTGAATCAGAATCTAAGTAATCTGGAACAGCATCACCATCTGTATCTCGGGTACCTTCAATTAAATCGGAGATGCCGTCGGCATCGGAATCTGGATCGCGGTAGTTTGGTCGGCCGTCTGTATCCGTATCCAATACCCCTTCAATCCGATCTGAAATTCCATCGTTATCTGAATCTACATCGCGGTAATCTGGCGTGCCGTCGCTGTCAGTATCCACCGCAGTTAAGACCGTCGCAGAATCTACTTTGCCATCATTGTCGGCATCCGTACCATTCGCCTCAATCACATCATTTATTCCGTCACCGTCTGAATCCAAATCAAGGTAATCAGCCGTTCCATCTCCATCCGAATCACGAGTTCCTTCCGCCGAATCGGGAAGGCCATCACCGTCAGAATCAAGATCCAAGTAGTTCGGTGTTCCGTCGCCATCGCTGTCGGTTAATCCCTCGATGCGGTCAGAAATTCCATCGCCATCGGAGTCCGTATCGTAAGGATTTGATCCTCCGGTTCCATCCGTATCTGGAGGAGTTAAACCAGTACCTGCAGAACTTGGAATCCCATTTGCATCCACGGCTCCATCGGCTTCGCCATTCGCATTCGCATCGGTGCCGCCGGCTTCAATGACATCGAAAATTCCATCGTTATCTGAGTCGCGGTCGAGTCGATTGGGAATGCCATCCCCATCGGTGTCGCACATATTGGATGTTGGGCTACACGCCGCATTTTCCACGCTATCTAAGATGCCATCGTTATCATCATCAGCGTCATTGACGTCATCGTATGTATCCGCATCAAAGTCGGCCGGACAACCCGTCGGGCTCGTTCCCACCACCAATGGGCATTGATCGGTCGCGTCGAGAACTCCGTCGCCGTCAGAGTCGAGATCTTTGTAATCTGGTGTGCCGTCGGTATCTGTATCCACAGTTCCTTCGGTCGCATCTGGCTTCCCATCGCCGTCTGAATCAACGTCAATGTAGTTTGGTGTTCCATCCCCATCCGTATCCACGGTTCCTTCGGTTGCATCCGTGATGCCGTCATTATCTGAATCAAGGTCGCGGAAGTTTGGTATGCCATCACCATCCGTGTCCGTCGTCCCTTCCGTTGAATCTGGAATACCATCGCCATCGGAGTCTGTATCTTTGTAGTCAGGCGTACCGTCCAAGTCTGTATCGACTGGATTTGTTGGGTCAATTCCTTTTTCCGTTGCATCTGAAATGCCGTCGCCGTCCGAATCGAGATCTTTGTAATTCGGGGTCCCGTCGTTATCGGTATCTTCTGTTCCTTCGACTGAGTCTGGAATGCCGTCGCCATCAGAATCAAGGTCTTTGTAGTTCGGTGTTCCGTCTCCATCGGTATCCACGGTTCCTTCGGTCGCATCCGTGATGCCGTCATTATCTGAGTCGAGATCTTTGTAATTCGGAGTGCCATCACCATCGGTATCAACCACTCCTTCGGTTGCATCTAGGATACCATCGCCGTCCGAATCGAGGTCTTTGTAGTTAGGTGTTCCGTCTCCATCGCTGTCAACGGTTCCTTCGGTCGCGTCAGGAATTCCATCATTATCCGAGTCAAGATCTTTGTAATTCGGTGTACCATCGCCATCCGTATCCACGACCCCTTCGGTCGCATCTGGGATGCCATCGCCATCTGAATCTAAATCACGGAAGTTTGGTATGCCGTCGCCATCGGTATCAGTAGTACCTTCGATCGCGTCTGAAATGCCATCGCCATCTGAATCCAAATCCCGGTAATTTGGTGTTCCGTCACCATCGGTATCGGTCGTACCTTCGACTGAATCCAGAATACCATCGCCGTCGGCATCGGTATCATACGGATCGGATGCGCCTGTACCGTCGGTATTAGGTGGGGCAAATCCACCATTCGCGGCTGTCGGAATTCCTTGGGCATTCACTGCGCCAGAAAGAGTCCCATTTGAACTAGTCCCTCCTGCTTCGACCGCATCGAAAATCCCATCGCCGTCTGAATCTAAATCCTGAACGTTTGGAATACCGTCATTATCCGTATCACACAATCCGCCAGATCCGCCACAAACGGCATTCTCAACCGCGTCTAAAATACCATCGTTATCGGAATCCAAATCTTTGTAATCTGGGATACCGTCGCCATCTGTATCTGGAGCGGTGCCAGTTCCTTTTTCAATCGCATCTGGAATGCCATCATTATCTGAATCAAAAGTTACCGTGATACTCAAACGACCGATGTCGGTTCCGCCAGCTCCATCACTTAACGTATAATCAATGGCTGGCAATACCCCAGCATAATTTGTCACAGGTGTAAATGAATAGGTTCCGTCTGAGTTGATCACAACCGTTCCTACATCAGTAATCGTAGCTGTAGTTCCAGCAGGGTAAACCGTTCCATTGATAGTGAAATTGGTCACGCTTAAAGTGCCGTTTTCTAGATCCGTATCATTGGTCAGGACGTTACCTGTTTTGGTTTCATTAACTTCCGAAACGGAGGTATCATCCGTTGCCACCGGTGCGTCATTCACAGCAGAAACAATCAAGTTGATCGATCCCTCCGTCGTCGCCGTACCATCGGAAACGGTATAGAAAATCGGTGGCACGATGCCGTTGTAGTTCAAGGCCGGGGTAAAGGTGTAGGCTCCGTTTAGGCCAACAGTCATCGTTCCCACACCCGGAATGGTTGCGGTTTGACCTACGTTAAAGGTTACACCACCCACTTTAAAGTTGGCAATCGTAATTGGATCACTTTCCGGATCCGAATCATTCGTCAATACATTTCCACTTACCGGCGTGTCTTCCGGCGTTGTCACAGTTTCGTTCACCACGATTGGCGCATCGTTCGTGCTTTGCATGGTGATCGTCAAGGTACTTGTGGACGTACCACCTGTACCATCCGTCGCCGTATAGGTTATTACCGGAATCGAACCACTGTAACCCGTTGCGCCCGTAAATGAATACGAACCGTCCGCGTTGAGGACAATGGTTCCTTTGCCTGGAATAATCACAATCGATCCGGGCGTATAAACGGTTCCGTTAATGCTGAATTGCGAAACGCTTAATGTGCCTGCTTCTGGGTCGGAATCATTCGTCAATACGTTGTCCGTTTCGGTCGTAGATTCCGCAACCGTTTTCGTATCGGGCACCAAGACCGGTGGGTCATTGACTGGTGTAACGGCCAAATTCAATTCTGCCGTATCCGTTGCGCCGCTCGCATCTGCTGCGGTGTAGGTTATCGTAGGAACAGGACCGTTGTAATTCAAGGCTGGCGTGAATGTAAAAGTTCCGTCGGCATTCATGAGTAAACTTCCTTTTCCTGGAATCTCCTTCGCTTGACCCAACGTAAATGGACCGGCCACACCTGCTATGCTGTACTGCGTCACAGTGATTGGGTTGCCATCTGGATCAGAGTCATTACTCAAGACGTTGCCTGTAATCGGAGTGTCTTCTGGTGTACTGATGTTGTCGTCATTTACGGCGATCGGGCCATCATTGACGGCAGTTACCGTAAAGTTCAAGGCGCCTACATCCGTTCCTCCGGCACCGTCGGTGATGGTATATTCGATCGAAGGAACCGTTCCGTTATAGTTGGCAAACGGCGTAAACGTATACGTTCCATTCGCATTTAATTGGAGTGTTCCTACATTCGGGATGGTTGCGGTACTTCCAGCTGGATACGAGGTTGTGCCAATTTTAAATGAAACGACCGTGATGATATCGGCTTGGTTGACATCTGAATCATTCGTCAAAACAGAGCCGGTCGACGGGGTGTCTTCGTTTAAGGTCACCGAATCGTCAGTAGCTACCGGGTTGGCATTACCGGGTTCCACGGTGATCAGGAGCTGACCTACATCGGTCAATGTTCCATCGCTCAGGGTATAATCAATCGCTGGGACTGAACCGGAATAGGTAGACAACGGCGTAAAGGTATAGGTTCCGTTTGTGTTGACCACGATCGTACCTACGTTGGCAATCGTCCGCACAGTTGAACCTGCCGCATACGTAACTCCGTTCACAGAGAAATTCGTGATGCTTAATGCATTATTTTCTGGGTCGGAATCATTGGTAATTAATGACCCAGAAGCAATCGCATTTTTCGAAATCGTATTTAGGTCATCGGTCGCAACCGGCGCTTCGTTCACATCCGTAACGGTCATGATGAAGGTTCCGGTGGCGGTTGCCCCGTTGCCATCTGAAAGCGTATAGGTGACCGTTGGCACCGTACCCACATAACTCGCAATCGGCGTAAACGTATACGTTCCATCCGTATTAATCACCAAGGTTCCGATGCCCGGAAGATTAGCCGTAGTGCCGGCTGGATAGGTCACGCCGTTGATGGCGAATTGTGTCAGGGTCAACGTATTCCCGTCGGCATCTGTATCCGCACCCGTCAGGATATCGCCTGATTTTGCACTGCCTTGTGGCGTCGTATCGGTATCGTTGCTGGCTACTGGCGCGTCATTGACTGGCGTAACCGTTAGGCTTAAAGTTGCCGTGCTGGTTGCTGATCCATCACTCAAAGTATACGTCGCAACTGGAACGGTTCCGTTATAATTCGCGACTGGCGTGAATGTGTACGTACCATCGGAATTTATCACCAAGGTACCCACACCTGAAATAGTGGCTGTTTGGCCGGCATTGAACGTTCCACTAAGCCCTGTAACCGTGAATTGCGAAATGCTTAACGTAGTGCTTTCCGGATCGCTATCGTTGGTTATGACATTACCTGTGATATTGGCATCCTCGGCGCCCGACTTCACATCGTTCACCGCCAAAGGTGCATCGTTCACCGCAGTAATTGTAATCACTAAATCTCCAGTGTCAGTATACCCTGCCGAATCTGTCACCAAATACGTAACGGTAGGAACCGTTCCATTGTAATTCGCCAAAGGCGTGAAGGTATAGGTTCCATTTGCATTGACCACGAGTGTTCCCACATTCGGAATCGTAGCCGTTGTCCCGACCGGATAGGTCACGCCGCCTACCGTGAATTGAGTTAAGCTCAATACGTCGTTAACATCTGGATCCGTATCATTGGACAACACATTTCCCGTAACAGGATTGTCTTCGTTGGCCGTACCCGTATCATTGTTGGCAACTGGCGGTTGGTCATTGGGTTCTACATAAATCGTTAATGTGGCGGTATCGGTTCCGCCGTTTCCATCACTGATTGTATATGTAACGATTGGTGCAGTACCTTGAAAATTGCCAATTCGTGCAAACGTAAATGTTCCATCCGCGTTAATCGTATATGTTCCGGTATTCGCAATGGTATAAGGTGTACCAATCACAAAAGGTCCTGTTTGACCTGCAATGGTGAAAGCGGAAACGCTAAGTGCATCGCCGTCTACATCCGTATCGTTCAGTTTTAAATTACCCGAAAGACTTGGAATGTTTGCGCCAAGCGTGATTTCATCATTTGCGGCTTCCGGCGCATCGTTGACATTCGTCACCGTGATCGTTAACGTAGCGGTGGTGGTTAGGCCACTTGGGTCTTTGGCGGTGTAGGTAATCGGCGGAGCGGTGCCTACATAGTTATCGATTGGCGAGAAGGTATAGGTGCCGTCTGCGCGCAGGATAATTGTTCCCACTCCTGGGATGGTTTGGGCCGTTGTGCTTGCCGCATAGCTGACGCCGTTCACTGTGAATTGCGTCACCGTTAATGCGTCGCCGTCCGCATCGGTGTCATTTCCGAGTACCGTTCCGTTTTTAGGCGTAAACTCAGGTGTCGTGTCGGTATCATTTGCGGCTGTTGGCGCATCATTCACCGCCGTAATCGTCAAGGCCAAATCTGCCGTGGCCGTCGTCGTTCCATCCGAAACGGTATAGGTGGCAACTGGAACGGCACCGGTATAATTGGCATCCGGCGTGAAGGTAAATGTTCCGTCCACATTGATGCGTAGCGTTCCTTTTCCTGGAATGGTGGCGGTACTCCCGGCTGTAAATGTGCCCGAAACGCCTGTTATAACGAACTGCGTCACCACTAAGGTGCTTCCCTCTACATCACTATCATTAGTCAAGACATTCCCGGTAAGCGCTGCATCTTCTGGACCGGAGAAAGCATCGTTCACCGCTGCCGGCGCATCATTCACTGGGGTAATTGAAATAGTCAATGTTCCGGTGTCGCTTCCGCCTTCTCCATCGGAGATGGTATACGTAATCACCGGAACGGCGCCTGCATAATTTGCTAGTGGCGTAAAGGTATATGTTCCGTTTGCGTTCAAGGCCAAAGTCCCCACGCCAGGTATCGTTTGCGCGGTCGCGCCGGCTGGGTAGGTATAGGTGGTTCCGCCTACGACAAAGCTGAATTGCGTCACGACTAAATCGCCTGTTGGCGTATCCACATCCGTGTCGTTTGTCAATACATTTCCGGATGCCGGCGTATCTTCATTCGTCGTTTTGACATCTGCTACCGCATCCGGATTCTCGTTTGGAATTGGGGTAACGTTGATGTCAAGCAAACCGGTATCTGTCAACGATCCATCGGTAACGGTGTAGGTAATATCTGGCACAGCGCCGAAATATCCACTCACGGGAGTGAAGGTGAACGCACCGGTTGAACTCACTACAATCGTACCCACATTTGGAATCAAGTGCGATGTTCCGGCAGGGTAGTCAACCCCGGAAATGGTGTATTTTACAACGCTGAGGGCATTATTTTCAGGATCGGAATCGTTGGTTAGTACGTTGCCTGTTATCGGGCTGTCTTGCGGGGTCGTGGCGATATCGTCGGATGCCAACGGCGCCTCATTTACATCGGCGACTGTGATTGTTAGCGTACCGGTAATCGATGATCCGTTGCCGTCCGAAACCGTATACGTAACAACAGGCACTGCGCCAGAATAGCTGGCGATTGGGGTGAAGGTATAGGTTCCGTTGGCATTTACAACCATCGTTCCTTTACCCGGAATGGTCACCACATCGCCTGGGTTATAGCTAACTCCGCCGATGGTGAATTGGGAAATGCTTAAACTATTTCCGTCGGGATCACTGTCGTTTGTCAGGACGTTGCCGGTGGCATTCGTTCCTTGGTTGACCGTTTGTGTTTCATTCGCAACAACGGGCGCATCGTTCACACCAGTCACGGTAATGAACAAATCTCCTGTATCTGTTCCGCCATTTCCATCGGTTGCTGTATAAGCAATGGTAGGAACCGTGCCAAAGTAATTGGCCGCCGGCGTAAACGTAAAGGTACCGTTGGCGCGAACCACAATCGTACCCACATTAGCAATCGTCGCCGTTGCGCCAGGCGCAAATTGCGTGCCGCCAACTGTGAAATTGGTCACCGTGATCGCTGATCCACCGGAGCCGGAGTCATTGGTCAACACGGATCCGCTGATCGGCGTATCTTCCGTGGTGGAGGCGATGTCATCCGCGACTGTTGGCGTATTATTCATGATCAATCGCGCCACGGCTGAGGTCAAATTCCCGCAGACATAGTCGGACTGGACGATATTCAATCGATACCGATATTCGCGCATCAAAATCGTCGCAGCGCTAAGCGTCAATGTCCGGGTAGTCGCACCTGAATACGTGGCATTATTGGTGATATTGGTCCATGTTCCACCCCCATTAGTACTTAGTTGCCATTGATACGTCGTCGTTCCGGACCCTGGAGTTGCGGTAGCCGAATAGCTTAAATTAACTGCTCCTGGTGTCGTCGTAATGTCGATCGGTTGGGTGGTAATAACAGTTGCGCGTCCAACGCTCAATACATTTGGACTCGTGCTGGTGTAGTTGGCCCCTGTCACTTTTCCGGTGCCATCCACCGTAGCTGGATTGCCGTTTCCAAAATAACCATTGCCATCATTTCCGGAGGCGGTCGATGAGGCATAGGCTTCGTTGGCATCCGCGCAACCATCGCCATCAGAATCGAGATCGAGCTGGTTTGGAATCCCGTCTCCATCAAAGTCGCAGACAAGATTTGGGTCATCTAATGAGTTCCCCATATCCGTCGCGGCAAATTGGAATCCGTTGGCCACATCTACAGAATTCCATGAGACAGTAGTAATTGGTGACACAATGCTATATTGAACCGTTGCTTGTTCATATTGTGCACCATCATGCATTGCAACAGCCATGCGAACCCATTTTCCGGCGTTTGCAACGCTGGTTACAAAGGCTCCTCCAAGGTAATTGTCAACCGTATTGTATTTGGTTTGAGAAACTAACTTTAGGTCGTTGCGGTTCGTGTTCAACAGAAGGCTTGAATTGCCTCCTCCGCCTTGCTTAGGTGTCGTGATGGACGCACCTTGGTGCGAAACATAAAGCATCGCTACATTCCAAGTTGTATTGTTATTGCCAATTCTAAATGCAATTTGGCTTGCATTTCTAAACGCTGATGTTTCAGGAATTTTTACATAAAATTCGCGATAGATTACAGTGCCTTGATTTAAGGTTGGGAAATCTAACGTCGTAAGTGGTTCATTAATGACGGTCGTACTTGCCGGAGGAAGTTTGACTTCACCATACACGAGTTGTGTTGCCTCTGCTCTTACTGCACCAAAACTTCCACCAGCAAAACTATTATTTGAACTTTCATCATATCCTCCAAGCGTCCAGCTTTTCCGCGAAACTTGGCCTAAATTACCCACATTGTTTTCGATCATGATGGCTGCGTTACATTCGGAAGTGTCTAGCAAACCATCATTGTCATCGTCCAAATCGTCCAAATCCGTAACGCCGTCAAAGTCGGTATCGGTACAAGATTTAATGCTGGCATCTGTAGCGCGAGTATACAAGTTATAGTTACTGGTGTAAACCCCATTGTCTGCCGTGGTTTCTATCGAATCTGCAAAACCGTTATTGCCATAAGTACCTGCAAGGGTTGATTGCGTTAGTGATGTAACCGTTTTCGCTTCCACAGCATCAAAGCATCCGTCGCCATCGGAGTCGAGATCTAATTGATTTGGAGTGCCATCGCCATCGGAATCTGGACAACCCATGGGTGTTATTGAAATGTCATCAATGGAGAAATCATTGCCACTCGCATTGACGGAAACGTTTTTAATAATAAATGATACCGTCTGGTTGATTGGTGAGGTATAATCCACTGTAGTCAATTTCCAACCTAATGAATTTTGAAGACCTGTGTTGGCAGTAGCCAAAGGCGCACCCCCAGCCGAAAGCACCTCTGCGGCCAATTGATAATCGTTAGCTTCTGAGGCTGCTTGGTGCCAGAATGAAATTCGATATTTTGCTCCAGCTTGTAAGGAAATACTTTCCCTGTAGAATGTTCCGATTGTTGTGCTTCCATTTACGGCCAAATAAGCATCCGTTGCCGTACCGGTCGTATGGCCGGGATATCGCCAAAAGTTTGCAGCTGGATGATATGCCGTGCCTTGATTAACAATCGCATATTGTGCCGCACCGGTATTGGAACCAGAATAGGCATAACCGCCTGTAACCGTGGTATTTGAGGTGTTTCTTGGAGCGGCGGCTGTACCAAAAGTACCATTGCTTTCATTCGTATTTAATTGTGCCAATGGACATTCTACGCTATCCAAAACTCCATCATTGTCGTCGTCTAAATCCAACAAATCACGAATCCCATCGGAGTCTGAATCGATACAGGTATTAATTGTATTCGTTATCGCATAACTGGAATACGTAGAGGTATAATTCACTGTCCCTGCGGAAGCTCCTTCGTATGTATTTAATAATCCATTACCGTTGGTATCGGTGCCGGTAGGGTAAACAACGATACTTGTTGGCGTTGCCGAACTACCACCTTCGATGGCATCGCTACAATTATCTCCATCGGAATCAAGATCCAGCCGGTTTTTAATTCCATCGCCGTCAGAATCTAAATCCGTGCAAACCGTTTGTAATGTATTGTTGAAATCCGTTAAAATAACGTCCGATATGGTCGCGGCATTTAGGGCGCTAAGTACTAATTTATAATCCGAAACTACCCCTTGAAATGTCCGGACCGTAGTTCCGTTTACCGCAGCGGTAACAACACCTGTGGCAGATAAGTTAATACTTAATTCATCCGATGGCACAATGGCAATAGGCCCAAAGTCCCATACGGTCGTAAAATATCCATACAGATTTTTTGACGTAGGGTAAAATTTATATCCTCCATCATTCCAGTTTGCTGGAGTTTGCGCATTTGCTACCGGAATCAATCCAAACATTTCGGCACCTGTCGTGTTAGCTTGTTTGAATTTTAAATTGATCGGAAGTTTTAAATTTTCAAATGAATATGATGACTTCCAAGCGCCTCCTCCGGCAGAGTTAATCGAATTGGATGTTTTGCTTATAATCGCGCTACCATTAAAACTTAAGTTATTTAAGTCGACACCATATGTCAAACAAGATGCAGACTCCTCTGTGTCTAAAAGTCCATCATTGTCATCGTCTATATCAATAACATCTTTTACGCCATCTGAATCCGTATCAATACATGCATTTTTGGAATTCGATAAGGCATATAATGCATAGGTTGAATTATAATTGATGGCTCCTGCCGTATTTCCTTCGTAATTATCTAAAAATCCATTCGAATTTGAATCGTTGCCCGTTGGATAATTTGATGTGCTCGTTGCAGTCGTTGAACTTCCCGCTTCGATCGCATCAGCACAACCATCACCATCTGAATCAAGATCGCGAACATTCGGTATGCCGTCATTGTCAATATCTGTTAGACATGTTCGTTGTGAAAAGTAGGCTTCTTGCGCCCACTGACTTCCTGTTGCCGATAAACCAAAAATTCGATACTTCGTGTAGGCGGTGTAATTATCAGCCATTGAAAATTTAATCGAATTATTGGACGCATAAACTGGTGTGGTGTTTGCCACCGTTTGCGTCCCTCCAATATCAAACCATGCGCTTCCATTCCAGCCTTGCATTTTATAGGTTCCACCTGCGATAAGTGGCGTTTGACCTGGATAATTTCCTAATTCAATCTGTGATAAAATTCGGGAGGCTGGCAGGTCAAATTGTAAAATGGTTTGATTGGTAAACGTTGCATCTGTGTAAGCAACGTACGTGTTGCCATCGACTCCATCTACTAATGCATTGAGGCTCGTCGCGCTATTTCCATAAAGCCAGGTAATGGAAGATGAAACAGTCACCCCCGTTTTAGCCATAACGCTTGTGCTGCAATTAAACTCGGTCACATCGAGAATACCATCATTATCATCATCTAAATCAAAGACATCCCGTAATCCATCCGTATCGGTATCCGCACAGGCGTTGATTACATTATTAATCGCATAATTGGTGTAGTAGTTGGTATAATTAACCACCCCAGGCGTCGCACTTTCATAGATATCCAATAAGCCATTCAACACCGTATCAGATCCGGTCGGATAGGCCGAAGTGCTCGTTGCTGTCGTCGAACTTCCTGATTCAATGGCATCTGAACATCCATCGCCGTCGGAATCTAAATCATTTTGATTGAGGATTCCATCAGTGTCAGAGTCAGTTGTGCAGGTTGGTTTTGGGTTAGCGCTTGCAGAAACGGAGCTCGCTAAATTGAAGCGAGCTTCTTTAACGCCTCCATAATACGAAACACCTGCTACCCCTACTATTCGGAAATATTTAAACTTCGTATTAGGGGCTAGCGAATTTGTAATCGTATATGTTCCTGTTGTACCTGAAGAATAGCTAGTCGTAGATAAATCAGTCCAAAGTGAATTATCTCCTGATCCTTGTAGTTTAAATGTGTTGGCCACTGGGTTTGAAATGGCCCAACTAACCAAATCAAAATTCATACCGCTTATGGCGATGTAATTATTCGCTGTAAACTTAAAAATTTCTTTGTTGACCCAGTTTTGCGAAGGATCAAAAGCAGACAATGTCGTTGCGATATTATCGATTGAATTGGTAATTACGTTCGTCGAATAGGGTGCAAGTTCTGAACTTACCGCAACAGGAATACGCGTCTCATCGTTTGTATAAAAACAGTCAGGCGCCTCCACAGCATCAAGAACCCCGTCGTTATCGTTATCTAAATCTGTCCAGTCAGGCGTACCATCGCTATCTGTATCTGTACAAAAATTGATTGTATTGGAATTAGCAAAATCATACGTGTAGGTTCCATTAAAATAACCACTTTCAGCAGCTGTTCGCTCTATGGTATCTTTTAATCCATTGGCTCCGAAATCAGCGCCTGTAAAACTAAAGTTTGCTGTACGATCCGTCGTTGTTCCGGCTTCTAGGGCATCGGAACAACCGTCACCATCGGAATCTAAATCCAAGTGATTGGGAAAGGCGTCGCCATCCGTCGTACCAGTGGAGCAAGCTGTTTTTGTATACTGACTACTATTTGTGCTGGATGAAAGGAAGAATTTAATATCGTAAACTCCGCCATAATACGTTGCCCCTGCAACCCCAAGAACACGGAAATATTTGTATTTCGTTGTAGGAACAAGGGTATTGCTTAGCGTGAAAACACCCGTAGTTCCCGTAGATGCTACTGCCGTAGAAAGGTCGGTCCAAATTGCGTTGTCATTGGAAGCTTGCAGCTTAAATGTGTTGCTTGCCCCATTTGATATCGCCCAATTGACTAGGTCAAATCCGATCCCTGTAACCGAAATTGGTTTTAATGCTGTTAACTTGAATAGTTCTTTATTGACCCAAGAAACAGACGGGGCAAAGGCAGAATAACTAGTTGAATTTGCATCAATGGAATTTCCGATTACATTCGTAGAATAAGGAGCCAACTCCGTTGTTACAGCAATTGGTTGAGCTAATTCAGCCTGCGTATAAAAACAGGTGGGCGATTCGACCGCATCGAGAATACCATCGTTATCATCATCGATATCAATTAAATCCCCTACTCCATCACCATCGAAATCAGCACATGCGTTCAAGAAGGATGAAATTGCATTTTCATAATTGTAAACGCCTGAGAAACTACCTGACTCGGCTGTTGTTTCTATGGCATCCGCAAAGCCATTCGCACCATATCCCCCATTAGCAATTGCGTTGGCCACATTGGCAGTCGATGAAACAATTCCATTGACTTTATTCACAACAGAACCCACATCCAACGTACCTGATACGCCAGCCTCTTTGGCATCCGGGCAATTATCTCCATCTGAATCCAAATCCAAATAATTGGGCTTTCCGTCACCATCGGTATCGGTACATGTAGTGACCAATGGGTTAGACGGATTGGATAAACGAATGTCTGTGAATACAGTAGTTGTTAAGCCGGAAACGGCCAACTTATAAGCTGAATTAACACCTTGAAAAGCTACTTTCTGAATTCCATTAATTTTCATGGTGATGTATCCCGTTGCTGAAATATCAACACTATACTCATCTTCTGCTGTTGCTGTTTGAGTTACATTATTTGTCTTACCATAGGGAAAATGAACGTTGGTGGAAGTAAAGAAAAACTTATACGCATCATCATTCCAGTTGGCAGCATTTTGCGTGCCGTATGCGGGCAAAAATCCAAACATCGCTTGATTACCAATCGTTGGCCGCTTGAATTTGATTGAAATCGGTAAGTCAAAATTCTGTGTAGAATAGGATGAATTCCACGCATTGGTATTAGATGCAGTAATACTATTCGCT
Source organism: uncultured Cytophagaceae bacterium (assembly GCA_903898715.1). Lineage (GTDB taxonomy): Bacteria > Bacteroidota > Bacteroidia > Cytophagales > Spirosomataceae > Aquirufa > Aquirufa avitistagni. Next base: position 19,362 of record CAIUGL010000076.1, on the reverse strand, counting down.
GATTTTGCGACAACTGCCGATCCTGAGAAAGTAAGTGAGGCAAGGCTTTGACCCGTCTCAAAACACCCTTCTTGTTCGATGCTATCTAAGATACCATCGTTATCGTCATCAATATCAATAACGTCCGGCACGTTGTCCCCATCACTATCAAGACAAACGCTTAGTGAACTTGAGCGCGCATAAGTTGCATAGGTAGAGGTGTACGCAATCGTACCAGATTCGGTGGAAGTTTCTACAACATTCGCTAATCCATTGGCGCCATAATTTCCGGTTGACCCTGCAATGGCATTTGGCAAAGTAGTTGTGGATGTAACTACCCCATTAGAACCATTTTTAACGGAACCAGACAGTAAGGTGCCTGTGACTCCGGACTCCTTTGCGTCTGGACATCCATCGCCGTCCGAATCTAGGTCTTGCCCATTCGGGATTCCATCTTGATCATCATCGCAAGATGGGGGTACAACAACACCGTAATCGCCGGTAATAAATGTTTGGCCTATAACTTCTTGACCAATTTGAAAGGTATTAGTCGAATTTGTATTTAACGTAATGTTGTTAAATGAACCATTGCGTAAGCGCATTTCTTGTAAAACACCACCACCGGTTTTCGAGCCATACACTTTAATTCGACCCACTTGATCAATGTAAACACGGATTAATGGTTTTAATTTATTACCAGCTATTTCCCAAATATTCCCTTGTGTTGTACCATCTAAGAATTCAAAAACGGCATCAGTGGATTGATTAGGAAAAAATTGAAGTTCTTCTGGATTCGTCAAATGTGTCCCATTAATTCGAATGTTGAACGAATTATCCAATGACCAAACATTGACTACCAATCCATCGGGAGCTGCTGGGAAAGTTTGCGATGCGGACGCACCGTTGGTAACCGAATAGGAAACAGGTGAATAAGAAAGATTATTAATATTAAACGGTGGACATTCTTCGGTGTCTAATACCCCATCGTTATCATCATCTAAATCATTCAAATCTACAACTCCATCATTATCCGTGTCGATACAGAAAACAACAGCTGTTGACCGCGCATAATTGTAATTATACGATCCTGAATAAACTCCATTTTCAGCAGTCGTTTCCAACGCATCTGCGAAGCCATTTACGCCATAAGATCCATTGGCAATCGCGCCTATGACATTTGGTGTAGACGTTAAAACGCCATTAACTTTATTAAAAATGGTTCCGTCGTTTAAGGTTCCGGAAACGCCTGCTTCTCGGGCATCTGGGCATCCATCTCCATCTGTGTCTAAATCTTGGTGATTAAATAAGCCATCTCCATCCGTATCTGAAATACAATCAAGTTTAGGGTACTGGCTTGATTGGTAATTGGTATACGTTTCAAAATAAACTTCATTGGAATAAGCAGTTGCATTTACGCCTCCGCCAGAAACCCAATAAATACGGTAGTAAAGATATTTGCCGCTATTTTGTGTGACCTCGAACGAATTGGCATTGATCGTACCTGTTACGCCCGGAACGGTGGTAACTGCCGCATAACCGCTCCTCAGTGTCGTCCAGGTACTATTGTCATTTGATCCTTCCAAACGTAAAACCGTATTTGCGTTAAAATGGGTCGATGCATTTACGTATCCCACATAAATAGTTTTCAACTCAACAGGTACGGGCATTTTAAATGCGTAAACCGTTTGAGCAGCGGTTGTGGAGGCATTAAAATTCACGGCATAACTAGTTCCCCCGGTTCCATTATCGCCATCTACTAACTTATTGGGATTGCCATAAGTGGCATTCATCGCTAAGGTTGTACTAACTGTAATGCCTGATCTGACACCTGAAAGCCACTCGGCTCGTGTATAATAACACGATGGTGATTCAATGGCGTCTAAAATTCCGTCGTTATCGTCGTCAACGTCAACCACATCATTGCTATTATCTTGGTCAAAATCCGCACAAAGGGCGAAATTTTTCGAAGTCGCATAGAGATAGGTTAGATTATAATTGATCACACTATTATCTGCAGACGTCTCTAAGCTATTGTCTAAACCATTCGAACCCATAGTTCCTGAAAAAACATAGTTCGCCGTAGTGGCCGTTGTTGCTCCAGACTCTAATGCATCCGAACAACCGTCTCCATCCGAGTCTAAATCTAGACGATTTGGTATTCCATCATTATCGGTATCTTGGTCATTACACCCAGACAATAAGCCTATCCAGGTATTATTTGCCCCAGCTGTTTTATAGAATTCGATTCGTTTAGCTGTAAATGGAATCTCAAGTAAGATATTAGGTGCAGAAGATGTAGAACCATTATAGGTCGCAGAACCTGCCGCCGTGACAACCATTGAAGAACCCGCCGGATAGCTTGTGCCCACATAGTTTCCTTGCTGTGCAATATTAGTTGACGTAAGTGGAATAAGATTTCCCAAGACATCATACACTTTAAGTGTTACAGATTCGCTTTGGTCTAAATCTGCGACCGTCAACTTTAATAGCTGATAAGCATTGTTCAGTGTAATTGATCCCGAACTCGTACCAGCTAATTGTACCACATCGATGCTGGTATCATAAAGTGTGGTGGATACTTTAGATACGGTCGAACCTCCCAACTTCAAGAAAGTACCCGTATTATTATCGGCAAAAGTTGTTACCGCTCCTACTGTAACTGTGGGTGTAATTGCATTCAGTGGTGATGTACACGACAACTCGTTTACATCAAGTACTCCATCATTATCATCATCTACATCTTGAAGGTCATTGATATTATCATTATCTGCATTTGCACAGGCGGCATAGGCGCGCATATTCGCATAAGCATAGGTGCTGACATAGCTAATGACGCCATTGTCGGCCACCGTTTCTACACCATTCGCCAATCCGTTCGTGCCATAGGAGCCGGCTGCAATCGCATTAGGTAACGTATTGGTAGAAGTAACGGCACCATTAGCACCATTTTTAACGGTACCGGAATTCAGGGTTCCAGTAACTCCTGCTTCTACGGCATCCGTACAGCCATCTCCATCAGAATCTAAATCTAATCTGTTTGGAATACCATCATTATCTGTGTCAATATCCGCATTTCCACAAATAGCTCTGAATTCTCCTAAGAACATATTGTAGGCGGCGCTTACAGTAATTCCATCTGTAGATACTTGACCAATACTGTTATTGTTAATGTCATACCATCCACTCAAAAAATTTAGACGGAGTTTACTTACATCATTAAAGGCTACAGGAAAATAAAAAGCTTGGGCACCTGGTAAGGCCCCGCTGCTGTTTGGGCGTGCTGTTGTAAAAATCTGAGAAGTAAAGGTGCGACCACCATTGTAGGTTACTTCGACGGTAAAATCTTTTGGGGGGCCATCTCCTCCGCCATAATTAAAGGCATCGGGCGCCCAAAGCGCAACGCCGCCCACATGAGAATTTCCAGGCATTAAATATTCGATGAAACCTGCTGTCTCAGGTTCTTTTAATAACCATGCATTTTCAAGTGTGGCAGGTGCGGTCGCCAATGCTGAAAGACTTGTACCTGAAAAGCCGGAGCCATCTATCGTCCGAGTGGCTGTAGATCCACCATATACCGGACTAGAGGTCGCGGAAGTTGGTGTTAACGTTATTGGAGTAGAGCACGATGTTTGTTCCGTGGAATCCAACACCCCATCATTGTCGTCGTCTATATCTAATAAATCAACTACACTATCGCCATCGCTATCTAAACAAGTATAATTTTCGGAATCAATATTGTTGGCATAGGAACATTCATTGGTAGGTGTATTCGGCGTCCATGTACTTAAATTAAATGGTCTAGCTGTCGTCCCTTTGTCGTTTACTACAGCGTAAATGGTGGATGTCACCGCTGATATATTGGCCGTCATCGTCACATTCAAGGAATTTCCCACAGAAATCGCGGAAGTTGTTTGGTAGGTACCAATTAAATTTGCTGCACCCGTTGTTGGGTTTGCATCGTACAAAGCCACATAAGTGCCTGCAGGCAATACATTTGAACCTGAATTACTAATCGTTGCCGTAATGGTAATCAACGGACAAATGGCGGTTACCGTATTAATCGTGATTGTTGCGTCTGGTGCATAGGTGTATCCGCTAGGAACGCCATTTCCTACCGCATCTGATAATTGCAACTGGGCTTCGTTGTTATTGTAGGCAATTGAACTTGCCGCATTAATTTCAGTGGCAGGTATGGTTAAGTTGCTATTTATATTGACAATCCGATAGTTCCGTTGGTTCCAATAATTAGGTGCATTTTTCCATGCAAACGTGGCAGGATCGCTCCCAAAAACCTGAAGCATATTATTACCCGTAACGGCAATTTCGGCTTGTCCATCATTGTTCAAATCGGCAACGATTGGATATTCGCCCCAAGTAGAAGAAGACACAGCTTCAGTAGCATAATTTACCGGGGTAGTTAAATTACCATTGATAATTCGAAGCGAAGATTGGTCTCGATAAACAATCTCTCGAATCCCATTACCATCAAAGTCAAATGCGGTAATACCTGTGCAGCCCGACATGTCATTGGTTCCAATCGACCAAATATGTTGGGTAACTGTCCCTGCCGTCGTGTTGTAATTTAAATTATAGGCGGTAACAATTCCCGCAGACCCACTGACTGAGTTGATGATTACCGCCTCGGGCAAATCCGTTGACTTTCCCCCGGTGGTTTTGTCATTAAAAACATTCGCAATTAATGGTAGACCTCGCGTGCCATAATTGAATGATGGTGGAATTCGTTTAAATAATAACGTATTAGCGAGTGTCGTACCGTTGGGGTCCCACATCACCACAAATGATGAACCATTATAGACAATGTCCAATTTTCCATCGCCATTCATATCCCCAATGGCCGTAGGACCATTGTCATTAGATGCAATTCCTGAACCAGTAACTGTACTCAAATCTTTTAAAACCGTTGTTGTCCCATTCGATAAATTAATCGCATAGACTTTCGAGCCATAAATCAACTCTTTCCCGGGGTTTGAAGAAATGATGTCCGCAACAATAACATCTACCGGAGTTCCCGTGCTACCGGCTGTTTGGCCGATATAACCTAAGGCAGGGCCGGCAACTCGCTTAACGAGTGCATTACCCACAATACCAAAGACATCGCTTCCTAAAACAATTTCAGCTGTACCGTCTTGATCAATATCCACAATGTAAGGAGTCGCTGTATTTGTGTACTGAGAAGCGGAAGTTGATTTGTATAAATAATTTGATTCTGTGCCGCCTAAATTGGAGAAAATGTAAACAAATCCGGTGGAGTTGACCATGACAACTTCTGGCGCAGAAGTTGAGTTCCCAATAATATTTGCGATTGCAGGCTGAACAGATCTTACACTCGAGGTGGTGATAACAAAGTCTTTTGATGCCGTTGTCTTATTAGTTCCATCCCCTTTATAAACATAATAACCTGTATAGTCATTCGCAGGCGCGAGAATTTCAGAAATACCATCCCCATTTAAATCGGCGGCCGTAGGAGTTCCTCCGTTCCAAATAATGGCATTAGATTGAAATTTTTGAACCATTCCCCAGCTAGATGCCGGGGTTGGATTATAGGGTGCTACGCATGGAGTTTGCGCAAATCCTTTTGGACTAAAATTTAATATAAGTACAAGTGCAAGCAAGAATTGCGCAAGCGCAAAACGAAACGTTGTTTGGGAAACGTTCTTCATACGGGGCATACAATTTTAAAACTAAGTTGCGCGCGTAGAACCCATCAAATGGAAATTACGGCAAACAAAGAAATAAAAATGAGTCTTGGAGATGTGTCAAGAAAACTGACTCAAGCAAAAGTTGGACTAATTAATTAACCTAATTTTTGGCTAAAATACTCTTTAGGTGTGCATCCTTTGGCTTTTCGGAAGGCGGTGTAAAAACTTTGGCGTGATCCAAAACCTGCTGATTCAGCGATTGTTTCGATGGAGAATTTGGCATCGCTTTGAGGGCCCAACAAGCGTTCTTCTAAGTATTGAATGCGGTAATTGTTTAGATAATCTCGAAATGAAATGTTATGCACGTGTTTAATCGCCTGGCCGATTTGTCGGTGCGGATGCCCTGTCAGCGACCCTAATAATTCAGCACTCAACTGCGAGTTCAAAAACACTTCGGTCGTTTTAAAATAATCTTCTACCTTCTCAGCTAAAGCCACCAAACGAGCCTCTTCATCAGAACTTAATATAGCCTCCTCCTTTTCTGGGCCACGCAAATTTTCCGCAAGGATATTTAGATCTAGTAACTTGGGGTTAATCGCTAAGTAAAATAGATGGAAAACGAATTCTGCAACTAATAGATAATCCGTAGCGATAAAGGAGTATTTCCCTTCGTCTGTATATATAAATAAATACCATAAATAGATAACCGTACACAAACGAAAAAGCAAAATACCGATAATCCAAAAGTGAAAAATTCCCTTGTTAAACAACACCTCGTTCCGTTTATCTAATCTAAATTGAAGATAAAAGTACACCATCGCAATATAGAACAAGAAGTACATCGCCAGTTTTGCGTATACGTGGTAATAGGGATCGAACCATAAAAAACGTGGATTGTAGGCAAAATAATCCCCTTGTGAAAGCATCCATTTCACCTCTTCCACTTTTACTTCTCTGGAACTTAAATAATAAGGCGTGTTCTCAATGAGCTGGAGTATGAATGGTATAAAAAAGACCAAATGTATCCACTTAAATTTTGCGCGCGGATGTAATAAATACCACAGAAACAAAAAACTCAGAGGCGGTAGGGTATAAAAAAGCGGAGCTGAAGTTCGATAGAAATAAGGGGTATCAATGATGTTTTCTGGCAACAGAAAAAAGGCAGCAACCACTAAATAGGCAATCACTAAAAACTGAATAGCTAATACCTTTGCAACGATCAACTTGCCTTTACGCAACAAAAAGTTTAAGCCAAAGAGTACACAAAGTGAACTCACCAAGGAAAAGAAATAAAGCGGCCCGATATTATTTGACATGTATAACAAGTGTTATGCCAACAAAAAAGCAAAAGTTGGACAAAAGACTATGTAACGATTTTGGTTCAATACAAAAGTTTGACAATTGCAAAATGGGCTTATTCCTCGCCATTTGAACTAAAGTACTTACCTGGGCTTGTTTGGTATAAACGATTGGTTGCGTTAGATAAGCCTTGACGAGAACCAAAGCCGCCGGACTCTGCAAGTACTTCGAGTGAATAAGCGCGCCAGACCTCATTAGATTTTCGCTTCTCCACTAGGTATTGAATTCGCCAGGTATTGATAAAATCGGGGAAGCTTAGACCATAAACATACGAGATCGCGCGCGACAGTTCCCGCACGGGAATTTGAAGCCGATTGGCCACATGTTCTTGTACCAGCTGTGGATTTAGAAAAATCGCATCATCTTCCAAAAGCTGCTCAAGGTTAGCGGAAATTTGTCGGTATTTCTGAAGTTTCTGTGGATTCTCACCCGCTTCTGGTATACGCTCTCCTTCATTCAATCTGTGTACCAATGAAGTAAATTGAGGCCCATCCAATAAATAGGGATACAGAAAAACAACAATCACGTTAAATGTTGCATCTAAATGCATCAATAAATCTGCGTATGAAAAATTTAGGTTATTAAAGCTAATTTTTCCTGTTGCATAAGCAATCACACAGATCAAGGAAACAAAACGAATCGTCGCGTCGGCGATGAGCCAATTGAGGATAAGTTTGTTTTTTTGGTAAAAGGCCTTTGAATTTTGGGAAATGAATTTGGCTAATAAAATGATTCCCGCGATGGCGTATCCGCCGACAGATGCCAACTTAAGCAGGGATATAATTTTGATTGGAACAATACCCGCATGACTGACATAATTAACGAGAGATTGAGCCTGAAATACCTGCTGGATCTCTTCCAATTTATTCTCCACAGGACCAAAATAGAACGGCATCAATTCCGCTGCATGCAAGACAAAAGGTAGAAAGTGCAGGCAATGCCAACGCGTAAATTTTTTATTTGGGGTTAGAATGTAACGAAGAAAAAGAAATGCCAGTGGTCCAAATAGGAAATGAAAGGGAGATAAGACGCGAAAAAGGTGCGGATATTCCAAAATTCGGCCATCTGTAGCGTAAAAAGAAAGAAATAGTCGAACACCAAAAGTAATAAAATAGAAGCCCAAAAATTTAGTTGCGGCGTGCCCTTTTCGGAGTACTAAATTGAACCCAAAAATCCACAGAAGTGTGGATAGGGCGAAGTAGTAGACATATTCAATGGTATACTGCAATTGTGATGTTGTTTTGTTTTGTTTGGCGGTCAAGGTACTGAGGAAGCATGTAATAACAAAAAACCCAACCGAAAAAATCGACTGGGTTTCTAATACTCCTTGTTCTAAAATACATTTTATGTAGCCATAACTCGGGTAAATTCTCCCAAGTCGAAAAATATCTCGTCGGATACTTTAAACCTTTCCCAGCGTATTTCAAACAACTGAAAATCGTCTAAACTTAAGGTGTGTGTCATCCGAATTTTTTTGCCTTCTTGCAGCAAAAAACTAATAATAAGCCTTCCGCTCAATTGGTCATATTCCAATTCGGAAGAGCCAATTTGATTTCCCATCAAAAACGTCACGCGAGATTGCTCACGTATGCGATAACATTTCATGCGAATTCTGCTTATCGGAAAACAAAGAAATAGAAATATTTAAATACGCTTTGTAAACGATTCGGTAGAAAACAGAAATTTGACAAAGAAAGAAAATTGCTAGTCGCTAGTCACTAGTCGTCAGTCAAAATAGACGTTAGACGTCAGACACTAGACGTTAGTCCGAAGGGAATGAGTCCGGAGAAAAAGAGTCCAAATAGAATTAGTCCGGAGGATACTTTTACACATGTCTAGCGTCCAGCGTCTAACGTCTAGTGTCTAGTTGGACTGATAATCTATCATTCAGTCAAAAACAGAATAGCTAATGCATCCTTCGAGACGTAATTTTGGGTTACAACTTTAAATCCTAACCCATGAACACGCTCGAACTTATATGTAAAAAAACATTACATTTGAATATGAAAAAATCAATTCAAATTCTACCAAAAGACCAAAAAGAATTGGAGCTAATATCAAAATGGCTTTTGGATAATAATATCACTTTTGAAGAATTTGAATCCTCATATAACGCCGAAATAGTTAACAAGGTGTTAGGCGGAATGAAAGACGTGGAAAATGGAAATTACACGACTTTCTCTCCGGATTTATTGTGGAAATAAAACTTTCTGCACAAGCGTTAACTGATCTTGCTCATTGGAAATCCACAAATCAAAAATCAATTTTAAAGCGGATTGAATTACTAATTGATTCAATTGAAAAAAACCCATATGAAGGCATCGGAAAGCCTGAAAAACTTAAACATGTTTTAACGGGTTTTTGGTCCAGAAGAATTACAGATAAACACCGCCTAATTTATAGCGTTCATCCGGATCAAATTTTAATCTTGAATCTTAGGGGGCATTATAAAAATTGAGAACTGAGCGCCAAGATATTTATAAAAGTATCCTTCGGACTGATGACTTCGAACTAAAAACCCCACGCTAAAGCATGGGGCTATCAATTTCTCCCGACTTCAGACTCTTTCCCTCCGGACTCATTACCTCCGGACTGACTACTGACCACTGACCACTAACCACTGACGACTAGTGACTAGCGACTGATGACAGATTTCCCTACCTTTGCACCCATGTCCTGGATAAAAGAATTTAAAGCCTTCGCCATTAAAGGAAATGTCATCGAACTTTCCGTGGCCGTCGTGATCGGAGCAGCGTTTTCGAGCATCATTAATTCATTGGTAGAAGACGTGATTACGCCATTAATTTTAGCCCCGGCAACCCATGCAGCGGGCGTGGCCGACATCGACAAGCTATCCTGGGGTGCCGTCAAATATGGCAAATCTCTTGCCGCAACCATCCAGTTTTTCATGATTGCCTTCGTGTTGTTTTTAGCGATTAAAGGGATTAATAAATTGAAAATCACCGACGAACCCAAGGATGAGAGCCTGAGTTCCACCGACAAATTGCTGACCGAAATTCGGGATCAACTCAAGAAACAAGGGAAAAATTAATTCGCCGCAAAGGCGCGTAAACCATCCGCAATGGTCCGGTCATTCGATAATCGAGGGACCTTGTTTTGACCGCCCAACTTACCCTGCGATTTCATATAATCAATGAATGCATTCGGCGCCAAAATCGTCAATTCCAATCCACGCAACACCTTGCCCGTAATCAAATCTTGGTAGTAAATATTTTGCGCACGCATAGAGGCCTCTAAAATGGCTTGAAATCCTGCTTTGTCTGGTAAGGGGCCGGATAGTTCCACCAACCACTCATGGTGCGGCAAATCGCCTTTTTCGGGGTTTACTTGCGGGGCAACGGTGAACTCCACCAACTGCACTTCGGGATAGGCCTTGCGCGCCTCAGCCATCGCACGCTCCACTTCCTCCGCAATCACATGCTCCCCAAAAGCCGAAATAAAATGCTTAATTCTTCCCGTCACCACAATCCGGAATGGATTCAAGGACACAAATTTGACCGTGTCCCCAATCGAATAAGACCACAAACCTGCGTTCGTAGACATCAATAACGCATAATTTACGCCCACCTGCACCTCCGCTAATGAGAGCCGCTTCGGCGTTGCGGTGAAATAGGTTTCCGTGGGAACAAACTCATAAAAAATTCCGCCATCCACATTCAGCAATAAACCCTCCTCACCAGTCGAATCCTGAAATGCGATGAATCCTTCCGATGCCGGATAGGTTTCTACCACATCAATATCCCGTCCAATCGACTCCATAAGTTTTTGTCGGTATGGTTCAAAATTCACCCCACCCGTCACAAACAACTGAAAATCAGGAAATAAGTCACCTATTTTTTGGCCCGACTGCGCCTCCAAGCGATCAAAATACATCTGTACCCAAGGCGGAATTCCAGATATCAATCCCATCCGTTGGCCGATCGTCTCCCCCACAATCGCGCTCAATTTCTCCTCCCAATCATCAATACAATTCGTCGCATACGTTGGCAATTGATTCCCGCGCAAATAACCCGGAACATGGTGATTCACAATACCCGAAAGCCGACCCGTAGGTATCCCATTTTTCGTTTCCAACTCCGGAGAACCCGATAGAAAAATCAATTTTTGATCCAAAAAGGCCGCATTTCCGGAGTGGTGTACGTAATGCAATAAGGCATCGCGCGCGCCAGCAATATGAAAAGGCATGGATTCCTTCGAAATAGGTATGTATTTCGCACCCGAGGTGGTGCCTGATGTCTTCGCAAAATAAGCCGGTTTGCCAGGCCATAATATGTCTGGCGAACCTAAAACCATCTCGTCGATGTAAGTCTTTAAATCCTCATATTCCGCAATAGGGACACGGATTTTGTACTCTAAATAATTTCGGATTTTGTCGAATTCGTAGGCTTGGCCAAAGATTGTTTTTTCGGCTTTCTTCAGGTTTTCTTTCAACCAATTTTCCTGAATTTGAACCGCCTGGGCATGCGAACGCTGATGCTGTTTCACGATGCGTTTGGCAAATGGTTTCGCGAAAAATGACCGAATTCCCATACTCTTTTACTTAAATACGCCCTCTGGATCAGGCATTTTTTCCGCTAATAATTGGCCTAAACTAATGTCCAGCTGCGTGATGTCCAGCTTCCTACAGGTATGTAAATACGTCCACGCCTCTGCATAGCGCTCTTGCAAATATGCCACTTGCGCACGCTTCATCCACGCCATCCCATATCCGGGTTGTTGGCGCAACGCAATCGCCAAATGCCCCTCTACCCCATCCAACGTTCCACATTCCATTTGCTTCAAATAACAACTCAATTGAACCACCGCTAAGTCGACACGCAAGATCGCCTGCGCCGTATCCAAGCCCAATCCTTTTTCTAAAAACTCAATGGCTTTAGGAAAATCCTTGCGCTGAAAGGTGATGACACCGAGGCCCCAATAGGCATCCACCGACTGGTCATTCAAAGCATGCAATAAGTTAAACCGGTAGGTTGCCGTATCTAATTTTCCGGCGGTTACATACTCCCAAGCACGTTCCACGAAGAAATCGCTGGCCTCTTTCCGCGAGCCAAAACTCGCATCACAGGACTCTACAAATTGGGTTAGTTCCGTTTGGTCTTTTTTAGACAGGGCTTTCTGCCCGTATAATGGCAAGTATTTTGCCTCTTTTTGCAAGGAGTCTAGGACGGCCGACTGTGCCGTAAAGCTTGCCAAAAAGCATAGTATCAGTAATCGTGTTTTCATCGGATGCAAATCTACCGTTTCTTTTTATTTGTCGTACCACCTTGACGAAATTTGGCATTTTTTCCTGGTCGGTTATTGCGCGGCGCCGGCTTAGGATCAAGCTTCGCGCCCCCCTTTGGTCCAGCCTTCGTCACAGCTTTGCGCGTAGGTACTTTTTTTCCACTTGCGCGGGCTTTGATGACCCACTTTTTCTCATGAAATGCACCTTTGAAATCCGGATCCTCGCGTTTCCGCTGATCATCCACCGCACGCAACATATCTTGCTGCTCTAAAAAAGGCGTTTCTTCAATCAATATTCCTTCGGGTAATGGGGCAATCTCTATCTTCTGTTGGATGATTTCCTCAATCTTTGCCCAGTGATATTGCTCGGCCAGGGTGATAAATGTGATCGACTCACCCACCTGCTCCGCTCGACCTGTCCGACCAATCCGATGCACATAGTCCTCATAAATTAGCGGCACATCAAAGTTGATGACATGCGACACCTTCGGAATATCAATACCGCGTGACGCCACATCGGTCGTCACCAATACTTTCACGAATCCCTCGCGAAATTGTTGCATGGCATTGATCCGGGTATTTTGACCTTTATTCGAGTGAATCACCCGTACTTGATCCTCAGGTAAGACTTTACGTGTGAGGTATTTTTCTACTTGGTTTACAGCGTCCTTGCTCCGACAGAATATCATAACACGCTCAAATTGAGGCTGTTGCAAGAAGTATTCCAAGGCGTTAATTTTGGTTTTCAAGTTCTCCGCTTGATACACATATTGCGTTACTTGGCTGGCAGGTGTCGCCTGAGGCGTCACTTCAATCCGTAAAGGAAACTCCAAAAATTCATGGGACAGGTTCTCTACTTTCTCTGGGAAGGTCGCTGAAAACAAACCATTTTGACGCTTTTTATAGGGGATCTTTTCTAAGATTTCGCGGATCTGCGGCATGAAACCCATGTCCATCATTTTGTCCGCCTCATCTAAAATCAAGAACTTTAATTCTTTCACAACGATCGCATCCTTGCGATATAATTCTAAAAACCGACCGGGTGTAGAAACCAAAATATCAACTCCTGCCTCTAAGGTTTGAATCTGCGTCTTTGGCCCTAATCCACCATAAAGTGCCAATAAACGTAGGTCTGTGAACTGCGCCAAACCCACCATCACTTCGTGGATTTGCATGACCAATTCACGCGTGGGAGCTAAGATCAGGGCTCGCGGATTTTTACCTTGGGCGTATTTAATGCGCATCAATAAAGGTAAGGCGTAGGCTGCCGTTTTACCTGTTCCTGTCTGCGCGATGCCTAACACATCATGCCCCTGCAACATCATGGGAATCGCCTGTTCCTGAATAGGAGTAGCTGAGGTGTAGCCCACGGCCTCGCAAGCGCGCTGCAATTGTGGGTTTAAGCCAAGTGATGCAAAATCAGTCATAAAGGGAATTCAATTCGTTCAGGCAAGCTGAACTTGACCGCACAAAGGTAGGCAAAATAAAATTCCCTACCTTTGAAACAAATTTTTGCTTCTATGCAGTCAATTTGGGTCAAACGCCTCCTGATCGGAATCTTGCTTTCCTTCGCTACGGGAAGTTTGGCCTCGTTGTTTTTATGGGGCTTGGAGGTGATTGCTTCAATGCGCCAACCCATGTGGCTATATGGATTACCGCTCGTGGGTATACTCTTTTACGTAGTTCGCTCCAGCTCTTGGGCGCAAATCAGTACCAAACAATTTATTGCTTCTCCTTCAGCGACAAATGCGCCCATAGCCACTCCATTTATTTTGATAGCCACATGGTTCAGCCACATCGTGGGCGCATCAGTCGGCCGCGAAGGAACGGCCATCATGATGGGCGGAAACGTGTCGGCCTATCTAAGTGAAAAATTTCAAGTCTCACCAGAAGAAAAATCGATCTGGCTCCGCGCCGGAATGAGCGCAGGATTCGCTGCCGTTTTTGGAACTCCGCTAGCCGGCTGCTTTTTCGGACTCGAGGTAGGGAAGGTAGGCAAAATTCATTGGCCATCCTTTTTTGCCTGCGCCGCCCTCGCATTTACGGCCAATTTTGTCAGTCTCCACGTGTGGGGCACAAAACACGTTTTATACCCCCAGGTTTTTTTACCTCCTATTTCAGCCTCATTTTGGGCCAAATTAGCGTTTATTGGCCTATTTTTAGGGCTAATTGGGTTAATCTATACGCGCTTAGAATCGATTATTTTTTCTGTGTTCGGGAAATTGCCCATACAGCCGGCTCTCAAAGGGATTCTGGCGGGCTTCATTTTGCTCGGCCTATTTCAAATTTCCATATTTTCAGAATCGGTCGGATTGGGTTCTGAATTTTTACTTCGGCCATTTTCAGACAAGTTTGATGGGTGGGAATTTGCGCCCACTAAATTATTCGCGACGGCGCTAAGTCTCGGTCTCGGATTTAAAGGGGGAGAAGCAACACCTTTATTTTTAATTGGCTCCCATGCGGCGGCAGGTTTGTCGGCCTACATTAATTTCCCCGTTCCATTACTCGCGGCCATCGGTTTCACATCGCTTTACTGTGGTTTGGCTAAAACCCCGATCACCGGTCTGTTACTTGGCTGTGAATTATTCGGACCTCAAGCATGGTTCTGTTATCTATTCGTTACCCTGATGGTCATATACTTCTCAGGAAAAGAAGGCATATTTAAAGTTCAGCCATGGGCTGATTATTTACCCAAACCCCCATATCGCTAATGTTTGACTACTTCTATGATCAGCATCCTAATTACCAAGAACCCACGTTAACCAAGCGCAGATTCGCGGCTAGTGTCTGGGAAAATCTTGTGGCGGGCTGGTCGGCATCGCCCCATTATACCGTCACGCAAATTGGCCAAACCACCGAAGCTAGACCAATTCATGAGGTCCGTTTTGGGTCCGGCCCGATACCTGTTATCGCCTGGTCACAAATGCATGGGGATGAGGCAACGGCAACGATGGCATTAGCTGATATCTTCCGCTTTTTATCCCTAGATTCGAAAGAGTCAATTGAAATCAGGGAAAAATTGCATCAGAAAATAAGTTTATATGTCATCCCGCGGTTGAATGCAGATGGGGCGGCTCGTTGGACCCGCGAAACGGCTTTGGGCATTGATATGAATCGCGATGCGCAAGCACAAAATAGTGTGGAAGCTCGGCTGTTATCTTCCTGGGCCGACAGTAAAAAACCCCTGTTTGCATTCAACTTGCATGATCAAAATCGGCTTTATTCCGTAGGCAATAGCGCACATCAAACACACATTGCCTTCTTGGCAACCGCTGGTGACGAGGCAGGAACATGGACGCCTTCGCGTACCCGGGCAGCCCAATTGGCCAACCGCCTTACACGATTCACCCAACATTATTTACCCAACAAAGTAGCCAAATGGACAGACGAATTCAACGCCCGTGCCTTTGGAGATACCTTTCAATCCCGCGGATATGGATTGCTACTGGTGGAAGCTGGTGGGGCAGGATGGGATCTGGAGAAACAATCCTTGCGCCGCATGAATGCAGCGATTTTATTAGACGCATTGGTGAGCATAGCAGAAGAAACCTATGTGGCGGAATCGACAGATTTATATGCAAATCTTGAGACGAATAAGCGGCAAATTTTCGATATCAAAATCGAGCAAGCACCACTGGATACAGCAGGAAAATACCGTGCAGATATCGGCATTAATTTAGTTGAAACTGCGCTAGAATCAGGCGAGATTGCCTATTCATGGCGCATCGAGGAAATCGGCGATTTAAGCTATATGCACACCTTACATCCGGTGGATGGTTCGAACTGGAATTTACCATCAGGACAAGACGTATCATTAGGGGCCGAAATCTCCTCCTTGATCTTCACAGAAAACAGTTCAATTGCCTTTGATTTGAGTACCTTTACAGCCAAAATAAAATAGAACACACATGACTTCATTGCCCGTAATCATTATCGGAGTTAATCCATTTGCCTTAGAAGTGGCACACATTTTTCAGAAAAACGAAGTTGTCGTTTATGGATTTCTAGATGATGATATCAAAAAGAAAGACACGATGATCGGCGAAATTCCGGTACTAGGAACTACAGAGGATGATTCATATTGGGGCCTCATCGGCAAGTCTTGTTCGGTTTTTGTGGCCTTGGAAAACCCAACGGAACGCAAAAAAATGATCGAGTTAATCGAAGAAGATCGCGGCACCAAACCTGTTCACGCCATTCATCCGAGCGCTCAAATTGCAGATGTGAAAAGCTTAGCTTATGGATTGTTTATAGGTGCATCATCCATCATTTCTCCAGAAAGTAAACTAGGCGACCATGTGATCATCGGAGCTGGATCAATCGTTGAAACAGGCGCTGTCATCGAATCTTTCGTACAGATCGGCGCTGGATCTGTCATCGGAAAAGAAGCACAAATTGAAAAGAATGCTTTTGTAGGTATTCACTCCACGATCGTAGGTAGCGTGAAAATAGGCAAAGGGGCCACTGTAGGAGCGGGAAGTGTTGTGATAGAAAATATCCCAGCTAGCAAAAGAGCTTTCGGAAATCCGGCTAAAATACTATAGTTTTTCGATGTGTTGTGGTTCAACTAAGTCCATGAAGTGAAAGCGTAGATAAAGCTGAGCCACAACAATTACATCCTCCATACAGTACGCCGTAATCCGCGGCAAATCCTGATCTTGATAATACACCGCATGTACGCGATCGCCAGATAAATCACTTTTGGCACCCCGAATTCCCAACAAATCAGCTAATAATTCAAGCGACGTAAACGAACGACGATCGCCAAATTTCCACATCTCCATCGTATCCTGATGGATGATTTCCCATGGTTTTTTACCCTGTAATTGCAACGCTCGCGGAATCTCTAAACCATTCACCATCATCCTGCGGCATAAATACGGAAAGTCAAACTCCTTTCCATTATGTGCGACAAGCGTCAATTCCTTCGACTTATACGTCTTGTCGACAAATGCGGCAAACTCAGCCAACAGCACCTTCTCATCCGTATGCGCAATTGTCTTCACTTTAAGAGCTAATTCCTTCTGCTTATTCACATACAAGAACCCCATTCCAATCACAATAATTTTACCAAACTCGGCATACAAAGCTGCACGATCTACATACAAGTCCTCGGCAGATAAATTATTCGGATTCACTAAATTCTTCGCCTTTTTTACCCAGAATTCTTTTCGAGCTTCTGACAATTGGGAAAAATCCGCGGATTCCGATACCGTTTCAATGTCAAGAAATAAGGTGTTCTTAAAATTCATTCGGGTATCCATATTATCTAAGCTTGAGGTAATGTTTCACGTGAAACATGCTGAGTGTGAAACTGAAATAAGTCTTGCAAATGCGCTAACACTTTGGGTTTAACTTCGTCTAGGCTAATCTCGCGGCCTAATTCTTGGCTCAATGAGGTTACGCCTTTGGTCGCAATACCGCAGGGAACAATGTGGTCAAAATAGGAGAGGTTGGGCTGGACATTAAAGGCGAACCCGTGCATACTGATCCAGCGAGATGCTTTCACGCCAAAGGCACAGATTTTACGTGTATCGTCTGATTCGGGATTAATCCAAACGCCTGTTAAACCTTCGATTCGGCCTGCCTGTAACCCATATTCAGCACAAGTACGCATGATCGCTTCTTCGAGCATGCGTAGGTATAAATGAATGTCGGTGAAGAAGTTTTCTAAATCAAAAATCGGATAACCGACTAGTTGGCCTGGTCCGTGATAGGTAATATCACCGCCGCGATTCGTCTTATAAAACGTAGCGCCGATAGTGTGCAGAAAAGATTCTTGCATCAACAAATGTGCTGCGTCGCCACTTTTGCCTAGTGTATAAACATGGGGGTGTTCGCAGAATAGTAAGTAATTGTCCGTTGGCTCAAGCGCCTCTTCTGATCGATTTCGGTTGCCCAATTTAACTGCCGCCGTGTGTGCCATTAAATGTTCTTGCAGATCCCAGGCCTCCTGATAGGGGGTCAGATGTAAATCAACAAACTGGACATTTTTATTCTGCATGCACATTATCAGTTTTGGCGCTTGCCGTTTGGAATAAAGCCAGCACCTTGGGGCCAGCAAATATACAAGAATGGCCAAACATTTACAGCAAGGAAAAAGAGCAGAATTAGCTGCCGCCACATTTCTCCAGAAAAGCGGATATGGTATTCGCGCACGAAACTATCGAAACGGAAAAGCCGAAGTAGACTTAATCGTCCAGCGCGGAATTTTTCTCGTTTTTGTCGAAATAAAATCGCTCCGCAACACTCGGCACGGATATCCCGAAGAACGCATCGGAAGGACTAAAACTAGCCTTTTTCATCAGGCAGCTGCTAGCTACCAAGAGGAGGAAAACTGGGACAAAGAAATCCGCTTCGACAGCATCGCCATCACTTTTTTTCCACAAGCGATTAAAATAGAGCATTTCGAGGATGCTTTTTCGTAAATTCGCGGTTTAATATGCGAAGATGATTAGTTTCCATACAGAAGAATTAGCATTCCAACTGCCCGAAAAGCTCAAGCACAAGCAATGGCTTAAGGCTGTGGCGGCAGAAGAAGGGAAAAAAATAGGCGAACTAAACTACGTGTTTTGCTCCGACGAATACCTGCTTAAGATCAATCAGGATTATTTGCAGCATGATACGCTGACCGATATCGTCACCTTTGACAATTCAGAAAGTCCGAATCTAATCGAAGGAGATATCTTTATTTCACATGAACGCGTACTTGAAAATGGGGCAAAACTTAACACGGCCGACAGCGAATTACAACGCGTCATGGTGCACGGATTGCTTCACTTGTGCGGATATAAAGACAAGGCGAAGGCCGACAAATCTTTAATGACCGAGAAGGAAGATTATTATTTAGCCAAACGAAATTAATACGTTCCACGTGAAACGCGACGAGCTGAAAACGCAACAAGTTCCACGTGAAACAAAAAAAGATATGCAAAATTCATACGATGTAATCGTGGTAGGGGCGGGGCATGCAGGCTGCGAGGCTGCGCATGCGGCTGCCCAAATGGGATCCAAAGTTTTATTGGTCACCATGAACATGCAGACCATTGCCCAGATGTCTTGCAACCCAGCGATGGGTGGCGTGGCGAAGGGACAGATCGTTCGTGAGATCGACGCGTTG
>CAIUGL010000075.1 GCA_903898715.1 uncultured Cytophagaceae bacterium | reverse complement strand
TGGCTCCTTAAAAGCAAGTGGTTATCAATTGATGCCAATTGGTGGCCCGGCATTACCAGACTCCACCATTCAAAAAATTGAATGCTGGATTTCGCAAGGAAAGCTCGATAATTAAAAGATACAAATCAATACTTTAATACACAGTCAAAATGAAAAAAATAATCTTTCCTCTAGCATTATTAACTTTTACTACAGGTCTCTTTTCTTTTCACTCAGCACGCCTCGAAGGATACCAAATTGCCCCGCTTGACGCCAATGGCCCTGGTGGCGGAAAAACAGGAGCTCCCGGAGAGCAAAATTGCACGAGTTGCCATAGTGGTTCGGCACAAAATGGGGCTTCAGAAAACCAACTTTTAGTCAACAACGACATTGGTTTTGGCATTACGCAATACACACCAGGCGCCACCTACACCGTCAACTTATCGATGGCATCGAATCCTGCCAAAAAGGGTTTCCAAGTTACGGCTCTAAATGCGGCAAATACAATGGCCGGAATGTTCACGGCAGGTGCAAATACGCAAATCAAAACAACCACAATTGCCGGCGGACAACGAAAGTATGCTACGCACAAAAGCTCCTCAAATACTTCAGCAACCCAAACTTGGAACTGGACTTGGGTAGCGCCAACTACAAATGAGGGCAACGTTACTTTTTATGTGGCTACCAATAAAGCCAACAACAATAACAACGACAACGGTGACGTCATTTACTTATCTCAACATGTATTTACGGCTGAAAACGGAGCGCAAGTTGAAGAATTGAAAACGGAAAATACATTCTCTGCAGGGTATTCGAGTGCCAAAGAGGCTATTTTTATTGAATTCTCTACTTTAACGATAGAGCCTACCAGTGTCAATATTGTTGATTTAAATGGAAAATCGGTTTTTACTAAAAATTTGGAGCTTTCAACAACTGGCCTTAACAAGCAATGGGTTGTTTTGCCAAAGCATATCAAAGATGGCCTATACGTGGTTCACTTTTTTGTCGGAAACAAGCCGCATTCAGCAACCATTAGTGTTCAGCATTAATCAACCACTATTTAGAAGTCCATGGTCAAAGCCCTGTCGGCATAAAATCCATGTTGTTCACTGATTATTTTTCTGAGGCTGCTAAATGCAGCCTCTTTTTTTTGTTGTTTATACGCTAACAGTAAATACCAATTAGCCTCTTCTTCGAAATTAGCAAATTCATTGGCTTTGAGCTTATCGAGTCTGTTTTCTGCTTCGCTAAATTTTTTCAGATTATAGAGACTTAACGCACTATAAAAAAGCGCATTGGCATCGGTAGGATAATTAGATAAAATTTGATCAAAGTTCAACAAACTGAGTTTGTAATTTCCTTTAGAAAATTCTTCTATCGCTTCACTGAGCAAATTATTATAAGGTATACTTACCTCTTCAGGAGCTTCCGCTGCATCAGTGACTTGACGCGCATTGTAATTTGCTTTTCTATAATAACGGTAATCGATCGCTTTGAAATTTTGAATCAACAATTCTCTGGCCATTCGCCGCTCTAATTTTTTGCCCGCTGTTTGAACTTTAATTCCATTGACAGGCAATTGATCCATTGGCTCAGTAAATTTTTCAGCCTGGGTGTTTTCAATTCTTTGTTGCTGAAAATCCTCTACGACAATAGCTGCGGTAATTCGATCTTTTTGGGCAATGGGCTGAAGTTCCACTACATCTTGCTTCTTGAAAATTTTAATAGGCTGTTGCAGCGCTTTATCTTGTGTTTTAGATGGGTTTTTATGAGGAGCTCCAGCATTTTCATCATTACGGCCAATAAAAAGAAAAGCCAACCAAACTGTTAGTGCAATAGACGAAAGGGCATATATACTATACTTTCGTGTTCTTTTAGATGAAAATTTTTTTTCGAGTTGCTCAAAACGATCCCAGGCTCTTGGATCATTTTGGTAACCTTCGATGGCATCCATTACAAGTTCATCATCAAGATGCTGCTTTTCAAAAGCCTGCTTTTCTTTTTGCTGCTTGCTCAATAAATATTGCTTGAATGCTGCTTTAGTTGCTTTCATTATTTTGGTTTTGTTCCATTAAAATTTTAAGATTGCGCTTGCCATTTTGCAAATGACTTTTCACCTCTTTAAAACTAAATTGGGTTTTTGACATGATTTGCTCATAACTCAATTGCTCCATGAAAAAGAGTCGGATGCATAGTTCCTGATCAGGTTTCAATCGCGAGATTACTTTTTCTAGTAACTGAAGTTGGTCTTCTAAGCCTTCTACTTCTTCTATTTGTTCACCATTGTTTTGATCGGAAAGCACCGGCTCAATTGAAAAGGCATCAAAAGATAGGTGCGTGTGTTTATTCCCTTTGCGAATATGTTGTAATGCTTCATTTCTGGCAACTGTATGTAACCATGGTCTTAGTTGAAGTATGTCGTGTAGGATAAGAAGCTGAGGTAGTTTTCCAAACAGCTCCATCAATAAATCCGCCGCCTCATCTTTATCATTCACATATTTTAAAAACACACCATATATAAGGTGACCATAACGCAGGAATAATTCATCGATACACAGCGACCATTGCTCCTTTTTATATAAAAGCAAGATTTCTACGTCATCTAAGCCTTTTAAATATTTCCTTTTATTGAAGATCATCTGCTACAAAGATGCCTAAAAAGCTAGGTTTCCACAAAAAAGTTTAAAATAATGAAACCTTCCAAATGCTTGATCGTTAGACTACTTGTCTCTACGCAAATATTTTTTTTAAAATTTCTTTCAAAAAATTGTTGCGAAACCAAAAAGAGTACATATCTTTGCACCCCGCAATTGAGACAACGGTCTATTTGAAAAGCGGTAAGTTCAGACAGGGTAAGTAGAGCGGAAGCTTTGATTTACTGGCTAAAGAATAAGTTCTTTGAAGTATTGAGAAATAAGGAAACAGCGTTTTTAAGAATAAAAACAAACATACTCGAGCTCTTAAAATTCGAAGTTATTATACAACGGAGAGTTTGATCCTGGCTCAGGATGAACGCTAGCGGCAGGCCTAACACATGCAAGTCGAGGGGTAGCAGGATTAAGCTTGCTTAATTGCTGACGACCGGCGCACGGGTGCGTAACGCGTATGCAACCTACCTTATACTGGGGTATAGCCCGGAGAAATTCGGATTAATCCCCCATGGTATTATAGATTGGCATCGATTTATAATTAAAGTCACAACGGTATAAGATGGGCATGCGTCCTATTAGCTAGATGGTGGGGTAACGGCTCACCATGGCGACGATAGGTAGGGGGCCTGAGAGGGTAGTCCCCCACACTGGTACTGAGACACGGACCAGACTCCTACGGGAGGCAGCAGTGAGGAATATTGGTCAATGGGCGCAAGCCTGAACCAGCCATGCCGCGTGAAGGAAGAAGGTTCTATGGATTGTAAACTTCTTTTATTTAGGAATAAACCTCCCGACGTGTCGGGAGCTGAAGGTACTAAATGAATAAGCACCGGCTAACTCCGTGCCAGCAGCCGCGGTAATACGGAGGGTGCAAGCGTTATCCGGAATCATTGGGTTTAAAGGGTCCGCAGGCGGACTTATAAGTCAGTGGTGAAATCCTGCAGCTCAACTGCAGAACTGCCATTGATACTGTAAGTCTTGAATTTGATCGGAGTGGGCGGAATGTGTAGTGTAGCGGTGAAATGCATAGATATTACACAGAACACCGATAGCGAAGGCAGCTCACTAGGTTATAATTGACGCTCATGGACGAAAGCGTGGGGATCAAACAGGATTAGATACCCTGGTAGTCCACGCCGTAAACGATGATTACTCGTTCTTGATAGCAATATTAGGGACCAAGCGAAAGTGATAAGTAATCCACCTGGGGAGTACGATCGCAAGGTTGAAACTCAAAGGAATTGACGGGGGCCCGCACAAGCGGAGGAACATGTGGTTTAATTCGATGATACGCGAGGAACCTTACC
>CAIUGL010000074.1 GCA_903898715.1 uncultured Cytophagaceae bacterium | reverse complement strand
TATATATTTTTAGCTAACTTGATTGCCAACGCAAGTCTATTTTATTGGCTTAAAGATGAGTTTAAAGCGTATCGTTGGCGCTGGGATTGGGAAGCATTTAAAGGTCTTTGGATTTACTCATATCCCATCATGTTCATGAGTTTGGCAGCGATGTTCAACCTCATGTTTGATCGATTGCTACTCGAGGAATTTTTACCCGCAGGATTTTATCCAGGTAAAACCTCGCAGGATGCCTTGGGAATTTATGGGAATTGTTACAAGCTCTCTGTGTTTATGAGTTTGGCGATTCAGGCTTTTAAATACTCAGCCGAACCGTTTTTTCTAGGCAAGAAATCCGAAAGTAATAGCCAATCAAATTTAGCGTTAGTGACGCATTGGTTTGTTATCGTATGTACCCTATTGTGGGTAGGCGTTTCCGTTAATCTGTTTTGGATTAAGACCTTGTTTTTACGTCAATCAATCTACTGGGAAGGTATCGGAATCGTACCCATTTTGTTACTGGCTAATTTATTCCTGGGTGTATATTACACGCAGTCGGTGTGGTTCAAGCAAACCAACAAAACATATATTGGCACCATCATTACCCTCGTAGGTTTAGGTGTAACCTTACTGGGAAACATCTTATTTATACCCGTTTATGGCTACATGGCATGTGCCTACTCCTTCTTGGCTTCTAGCATGGTGATGACGGTATTAAGTTTTATTGGGGGGCAGAAATATGCTCCGGCACCTTACAGATGGAAAAGTGATCTAGGTTACTTAGCTTTAGGTGGATTTTGCATTTACGTAGGAGGGTTAGACTGGATGTCAGTACCACTAATCACTGCGAATCTGGGCCTAATCATTGTTATTGTGTTTATTGGGCTATATGAATTTAATTGGCGAGCAGGCAAACCTCAGCTGAAGTTGTAAGATGAAACAGGAATTACGCACTCAATATTTGACCTTAAAGCTGAAAATCGGCCAAATGCTTGCGCGCTTAAATGAAACGGAGGCAACGATAAAGCAACTAAGCACTGAATTGGAGACCTCCAAAATAGAGTTGGCCGAAAAATCGAGGTTATTAGCTGAAGTGACTGCCAAAGCAAAAGAATATGAGAAAAGCTTTAAAAAATCAGATAAAATTGGTAAACTTGTAGTTAGTACAGACAACACAGAGGCCTCGAAAGCTGAACTGAAGAAAAAGTTAGATAGTTATATAGTAATTATAGATCATTGTATTGAGCAATTACGCAAACCATGAGTGAAAAACTACCTTGCAACCTATTATTGGGGATACAAAATGTCTCTCTACGGGTAAGTGAACAGGAAGAATCATGCGTGCGAAACGCGGCAGTATTAGTGAACCGCTTAGTTAAATTTTACGAGAAAGAGACAAACAGCACAGATCCAAATAAAGTTATGGCCCTTGTGGCATTGGATTTAGCTATGTGTGGTATAAAATTTGATTCGGAACGCAAAGATTTGCATCACAATGTTCATTCGGAAAATAATCAGTTAATCGAACTGGTATCCGAGTTTACCTTATAAAATCCTTATTCTTTTGGTCAGTCTACTGAGCGCCAATGTTTAAACACACATTCGTTCTATGACTATATTATCGCTAATTATCCCCTTGTTATCACTTGCAGGTGGGCTATTTGCCGGAAAAGTGTTCTTTTCCAAAGTGAACAAAAACCTGGAAGCTGATGCGCAAAGCAAGGCGGATGAAATAATGAAAAATGCGGCTTTTGCGGCTGAAAACTTAAAGAAAGACCGCATGCTCGAAGCAAAGGAAAACTTCCTACGCTTACGTGGAGAATTTGAAGAGGAAACGCAAGCAAAGAAGGGAATTCTCCTAGAGAACGAACAAAAACTACGCGAAAAAGAGCGGACCTTAGCCCAGCAACAGGAGCAACAGCGAATCGCTGATCAAGAGTTGCAATCGCAAAAACAAAGCATTCAATCCAAAGAAGAAAACTACCGTAAAAAATTCGAAGAGGTAGAAAAAGTTCGCGCTGAAGCAGAAGCCATGCTTGCGAATCAAATCAACCAATTAGAGAAAATTGCAAATCTTTCGGCAGATGAGGCGCGCCAACAACTTATCGATGCATTGAAAGCGGAAGCTGAATCAAAGGCAAGTTCCATCGTGAAACAAGCGATTGAAGAAGCGAAATTGACCGCAACGAAAGAGGCTAAAAAAGTGGTGATTGAAACAATTCAACGGACTGCAGCTGAAAATGCAATTGAAAACTGTGTATCTGTTTTCAACATTGAATCAGACGATATCAAAGGAAAAATTATTGGACGTGAAGGACGTAACATTCGTGCGCTAGAAGCGGCTACTGGCGTTGAATTCATCGTAGATGATACCCCCGAGGCAATTATCATTTCAGGATTTGATCCTGTGCGCCGTGAAATTGCACGCCTTTCCTTGCACCGCTTGGTACAAGACGGACGTATTCACCCAGCACGTATTGAGGAAGTAGTCAATAAGACTAAGAAGAATATCGATGACGAGATTATCGAAATCGGCGAAAAAACAGTGATCGATTTAGGTATTCATGGATTACATCCGGAATTAATCAAAATGATTGGTCGCATGCGCTTCCGTTCTTCTTATGGCCAAAACCTTTTGCAACACTCACGCGAAGTGGCCAAACTTTGTGCCACCATGGCTGCTGAATTGGGACTTAATGCGAAGCTTGCGAAGCGTGCAGGATTACTGCATGACATTGGTAAAGTATGGCATGAAGAACCAGAACTTCCTCATGCTTTATTGGGTATGGAATTAGCCCAAAAATATAAGGAACATCCTGAAGTTTGTAATGCCATCGGTGCTCACCACGATGAGTGCGAAATGACTTCCATGATTTCACCGATTATCCAAGTTTGTGATGCCATCTCAGGCTCTCGCCCAGGTGCGCGCCGCGAAATGATGGAATCGTACATGAAACGTCTTCGTGATTTGGAAGCACTAGCAACATCATTCCAAGGTGTTCAAAAATGTTATGCGATACAAGCAGGTCGTGAACTCCGTATTTTAGTAGATGCGGAACATGTAAGTGATGAAAAAGCATCGAATTTATCATTTGATATTTCGCAAAAAATCGAAAAAGAAATGCAGTATCCTGGCCAAATCAAAGTAACGGTAATCCGTGAAATGAGAGCCGTGAATTTTGCCAAATAAGTTTCTTGATACTTTGTTGAACGGTTAATCACCTTCGACATTTTTACTTATTTTTGCTAACGCTGCCGGGGTCTTCAACCCCGGCAGCGTTTACTATTTTTATGGTTTTAATTACTCCTTCAACGACGCAACATTGGCAGGCATATTATGCCCTGAGATTCTCAGTCCTAAGAGAACCATGGAATCAGCCACACGGATCTGAGGTTTTAGCCGATGAAGCATCCGCCATTCACGTCATGGCTATTGATGAATCCGAAAAAGTGCTCGGCGTGGCACGCATGCACGAATCAGCCATAAGTCAAGGACAGGTTAGATGCGTGGCGGTGGCAACGGGCCAACAAGGCAAAGGGATTGGAAAACTGATTATGCGTTACTTGGAAAAGGTAGCGATGGAAAAAGGATGGCAAGAGATTGTGCTAGAGGCACGCGAAAACGCCGTACCATTCTATGAAAGCCTTGGGTATTCAATTACAGAAAAATCGTATTTGTTATTTGGCGAGATTCAGCATTACCGCATGCAAAAAGCGCTACCCCTTTCGGAATAGCGCTTCAAATTAATGGTTATGTTCAAGTCCCTGAGCACTTGGGATTTGATTAAATTCAATCCCTGATTTCTTCTCATCCTTAAAGGCCTCTTTCGGCTTGATGCTCAAAATTTGGAACAACTCTTTATCGGACTTTGCATCTGGATTAGGTGTGGTCAATAACACATCTCCTGAGAAAATTGAATTAGCCCCAGCCATGAAGCAAAATGCTTGGCCTTCGTAATTAAGTTCTAAGCGTCCGGCCGACAAGCGAACCGCTGATTTTGGCATCATAATACGCGCCGTCGCAATCACGCGAACTAACTCCCAAACGGAAGCCGTCTTTTGATTTTCGAATGGAGTTCCCTCTACTGGCACTAAATTGTTTACAGGCACAGAACCAGGGTGCTCTGGCAAATTAGCCAACGTCAATAACATCCCAATGCGGTCATCAATTGACTCACCCATGCCAATAATTCCACCTGAACAAACGGACAATTTAGCTTTGCGTACATTTCCTAAGGTTTCTAAGCGATCATCGTACGTACGCGTTGAGATAACATCATCGTAATATTCCTCACTCGTATCAATGTTATGATTATATGCATATAAACCTGCATCTTTCAGTTTTTGCGCCTGATCCTCTGACAACATACCCAGCGTACAACAAACCTCCATACCAAGGGAATTGACACCCTTAACCATAGCTAACACGCGGTCGAAATCTTTGTTATCACGCACCTCACGCCACGCAGCACCCATACAAAAACGAGAACTACCATTCTCCTGCGCACGAACAGCCGCT
>CAIUGL010000073.1 GCA_903898715.1 uncultured Cytophagaceae bacterium | reverse complement strand
TTCATGCCCATCTTAGGGATGAAGGTTCATTACCGCGACGAAGGTGTTCAAACAGATTCCGTGCCCTTGATTTTACTGCATGGCATGTCGTCCTCATTAAATACCTGGGACAGTGTCGCCATGGGATTAAAGGCTGAGCGAAGAGTAATCAGTTTGGATTTACCGGGCTTTGGATTAACGGGTCCATCCCCTGAAAATGCCTATAACTTTACGTATTACAACAAGTTCATCGACTCATTCACCACTCGATTAAAAATCAAGCGCTTTATCCTGGCAGGTAATTCCATGGGCGGCGCCATTTCTTGGAATTATGCATTGCACAATCCACAAGGTCTTGCCAAAATGATCTTGATCGATGCAGCCGGGTATCCTAAAAAAGGCGAAAGCGGATCATTAGGTTTCAAAATTGCCTCCACGCCGGTAATCAATAATTTATTGCTTTACGCAACCCCCAAATTTCTGGTACGCAAGAGTTTAGAAACCGTTTATTACGACCCCGCACGTGTGACAGATGCGCAGGTGGAACGTTTTCATGATATAGCCATTCGGGAAGGAAACCGAGAGGCTGCTTTACAAATTTTCAAAGGTTCGTTTACGGGAAGTTCGAAACGTTTCTTGGATTCCAATGTTCCCAAAATTAAGGATATCAAAACCCCTACGTTAATCTTGTGGGGCGACAAGGATAACCTAATTGGCGTAAACAATGTGGACAACTTCTTGCACGATATATCAGGAAGCCAGGCAGAAATCTACCAAAATGTGGGCCATGTTCCCATGGAAGAAGTACCGGGGAAAGTTGTCAATTCTATGTTGAAGTTCGTCCGATAACTAAACGAATCATGGCTTTTCGTAGCACTCAGGCCGCCAAACATATTTGAAAAATAGTCGTTACCTTTGCCAAAATTTCACCCTTACCTGTACGTAAACGCATCATGCTAAAACGCCTACTTTTTCTCTCCCTGGTCATTTTCATTTCGTGTGAAAAACCTACTGAAATTCCAGTTGTTGTTCCAAAAGGAGATGATGGCCAGCAATTCGCGGTTGAAGTTGGCGAAAGCGAGGTCCCCTACCTCGTCATTACCACGGAAGGAAAAGAGGTGAAATATGGGTCAGATGTGGTGGGCCAACTGAAAATTTATAAACAAAAAAAGCTCGCACAAGAACAACGTATTTCCATTTCATACCGGGGTAAAACAAGCTTCCGACTCTCCGATAAAAAAGCATATAATTTCGAAACGATAACGCCCACGGGCGATGGCGTGGATGTGGCTTTTTTAGGTATGCCTGCAGAAGAAGATTGGCGATTGATTGGTCATATTGTCAATTTTAAGGACAAATATCAAATTGACAAAAGCCTAATTCACAACTATGTAGGGTATGAATTCTCCCGCAAAATAGGCAAATATGCGAGTCGTGGCCAGCTCGTTGAAATCGAAGTCAATGGCGTTTATCAAGGCGTCTATTACTTCTGTGAAAAAGTTAAACGGGATAATAACCGGGTAAATATTAAATCTTTAAATGCCACATCCACAAACCTGAGCGGTGGCTATATTTTAAAAATAGACAAAGCAGATGCTGGTCCAGAACATGATGGCAAGCCCGATAGCTACTTCATGAACAACTGGAACGATGATGCCACATACAATGAGTTCAATAGCTTCAGAAGTAAATTTGACATCTTCGCTAAGGAAATCTCGTTTCCGCCATTTTTGGCACCCTATCATCCACAAAAATATGTAGAAACCTATTTCACCTATGATTACCCGAAAGCCGAGGAGATTACAAAAGCACAAAAGGAATACATTGCAAAATACGTAGACCAATTTGAGCGGGCACTGTTAGCAGACGACCTTTCAGGAAATACGCGTACCTATACCAATTTTATTGTGCTGTCTTCCTTTGTCGATTATTTCATCATCAGCGAATTATGTAGAAATGTAGATGCCTATCGCATCAGTACATTTCTGGAGAAAGACCGCGACGGGCGTTTAGCTATGGGTCCGGTTTGGGATTTAAATCAAGGGTTTGAAGATGGTGGGCGAATTCCCATGAATGATTGGGTGGCTAATTACAACCGCATTGTGACTAATGATGCCTGGATGGTGCCGTTTTGGTGGGATCGCTTATTAGCTGATCCACTCTTTAGAAATGCAGTAAAAGTTAGATGGCAATCTTTACGCAAGTCTGAACTAGCCACAGCTTCCATGCATGCCATCATAGACGAAGCCGGACAAACCCTTAAAAAATCTGGCGCCGCGACACGAAATTATGCCATTTGGGACAAAGGCATATTGATCAATCATGACGTTTCGATCCAAAAACTTAAACAATTTGTCACCGACCGGTCCGCTTGGATGGATGGTAAAATCAACGCTTGGTAATTAACTAAAGCACGTCGTAGCTTAAACATGCAGAAAATGTGTCACCAAATTCGCCCATTCCTCCTCCAAGGAACACGAAGGCCGCGTTTTCTTCGCACGCGTATACCAGTAATCCGCATTCCAAATATCCCCTTCCTTGCGATGCAAATAGGCATGCACCCAGGCTGCATCTAAGCCTGGTGATTGATCCACTAAATCATGTGCTCTTTTCCAATCGCCTTTCGCATCATACCAAAGGCTTTTTAGAATAGTCGAAAGCTGCGGATCGGGTGTGTCTAACGCGAAGGATTCTTTAAATGATTCGATTTTCATGCTGATTTACGTAAGATTTTATCCAAGGATTTGCCTTTGGCTAACTCGTCCACAATTTTGTCTAAATAGCGAACCTGTTGGGTCAGTGGATTTTCAATATCTTCCACGCGGTAACCACAAATGAGGCCTGTGATGAGCGAAGCATTGGGGTTCAATGTTGCTTTATGAAAAAAGCTTTCAAAGTTCGCATTCGATGCAATTAGCTCGCCTACATCTTTCTCATTAAATCCCGTGAGCCATTCAATTACTTGGAGCAATTCGACTTCGGTCCGACCCTTACGCTCGAATTTGGCGAGGTATAATTGATAAACCGTTGCGAAGCTCATCTTAGCAAAACGCTGATCGTGATTTTTATCTACAGACATCTTTGAGTCAATCTACATCTGGTACATATTTTCCATTTTTGTCTTTATAATTAGGTCAACATCGATCAATTCCAAAGACAGCACCATATCCTTCACAGCCTCATTGTATTTCTTGAAATGGGTGG